>JAJYJD010000160.1 GCA_021789755.1 Bacteroidota bacterium | reverse complement strand
GAGGGAAGTAGACGCCCTCGGTGGAGAGATGGCTAAGATCGCCGATGTCACCGGTATCCAGTTCAGAATGCTTAATAGGTCCAAGGGCCCGGCGGTATGGTCGCCGCGCTCGCAGAACGACAGGGAAGCTTACTCACTCGAAGCCAAGCGCCGGGTGGAGGCACAGGAGAATCTTCGTGTCGTGCAGGATATGGTCACTGATGTCTTCACCGACGCTGGCGAGATCGTTGGTGTAGAAACTGGAACCGGCGTCAAGATAGCCTGCAAGGCGCTGATCGTTTCTGCGGGAACGTTCCTGAATGGCGTCATGCACACAGGCCTCAAGAGCCGGATTGGAGGTCGATTCAACGAGCCTCCGGCGGTAGGGCTTACGGCCTCTTTGGAGAAACTCGGCTTCGTTAGCGGGAGATTGAAGACGGGTACGCCGCCTCGTGTCGACAGGCGCAGTATAGATTTCGCGGGTGTCGAGGAGCAGCCTGGCGACCCGGAACCGGAGCCATTCTCGTTTCAGACCAAGGAAGTCACTCGAGATCAGGTCAGCTGCTTCCTCACCTATACCAACCATGAAACCCACGAGGTTCTGAGAACGGGCTTTGACAAGTCGCCGCTTTTCACGGGCCTGATAAAGGGGATCGGTCCGCGATATTGTCCCTCCATCGAGGATAAGATCGTCAGGTTTGCCGACAAGGAGAGGCACCAGATATTCCTCGAGCCGGAAGGGCGCGATACGAATGTTGTCTACGTCAACGGATTCTCGACAAGCCTTCCAGCCGAAGTCCAGTTCGAAGCTATGAAGACAGTACCGGGCCTGGAGAAGGTCGAGATGCTCCGTCCAGGATATGCAGTCGAGTATGACTTTTTCCCGCCGCATCAAGTTAAGCTTACTTTGGAGACGCAACTCGTCGGGGGGCTCTTCTTCGCGGGCCAGATAAACGGTACTTCCGGTTATGAGGAGGCGGCCGGACAAGGGATGATAGCGGGTATAAATGCGGCATTAAGAGTGAAGGGACAAGACCCGTTTGTCCTTAAAAGGTCTGAAGCGTACATCGGAGTTCTCATCGATGACCTGGTGGACAAAGGGACAAGCGAGCCTTACCGAATGTTCACTTCGCGGGCTGAATACCGATTGATGCTGCGGCAGGATAACGCAGACAGGCGCCTGATGAAGTACGGACATCAACTCGGACTTATACAGGGTGACGTCTACGAGTCCTTACGCGAGAAAGAGACCCACATTCAGATTCTGACCGACTACATCAGCGAGAAGAGCCTTCCTCCGTCTGCGGTCAACTCTTATCTTGAATCCATTGGCTCGTCGCCGCTCACTGAGAACGAGAAGTTATCGCAGCTCCTCAAGAGACAGGATGTCAAATTGTCCGAGCTTCTGCAGCTCGAATTTTTCCGGAGCGATTCTCTCCCGGTCGAAGCCGCGAGTCATAAGGCTGTTGTTGAACAGGTCGAGATAGAGACGAAGTATGAAGGATATATCGCACGACAGTTCGATGAGATCAAAAGGTTTGAGAAAGTTGAGTCGATGATGATTCCCGGAGATTTTGATTTCAAAAGAGTGAAGTCGCTGTCCACCGAAGCAACGGAGAAGTTGACGAAGGTGAAGCCACAGTCAATCGGCCAGGCGAGTCGCATATCGGGAGTATCGCCGGCAGACATTTCTGTATTGATGGTGTATCTTCATGGATGAAAACATGGTTGGCATGGCTCATTCAGTGACGGAAGTTTCACGTGAAACATTGAAGAGAGAAGTTGCGGATCCTTACAAATATCGCTGATTCAATCTGTTTTTGGGGTATTAACCTCCTAATCTATGGAAATGTTGGAAGCGAGGACTAAGCTTATGACTGAACGTAAAGCACTCTTCGACGAGCTGGGCACACTTACTACTGAAGAGAGAAACAAAGCCTCGATGAAGATCGACGCATCAAGTCTTTCAGAGATTCTACAAATCATCAACTCTGAGGATAAAAAAGTTGCATTCGCCGTGGAGGTTGAGCTTCCATACATCGAGAAAGCAGTCGAGATGGTTGTGGCCGCCTTCAAACGCGGAGGAAGACTCTTCTACGTCGGCGCGGGTACGAGCGGAAGGATCGGAGTGCAGGATGCGGTCGAGTGTCCGCCTACCTTTGGAACCCCCCCGGAGCTGATCCACGGCATCGTGGCGGGCGGAAGACCTGCGATGTTCAAAGCGCAGGAAGGCGCGGAGGACCGTGAAGAAAACGGTGAAGGTGAGATCGTCGCACACGGCATAAACGAGAATGATGTAGTGTGCGGAATCGCGGCGAGCAGGCGAACGCCGTTCGTCGTCGGCGCGGTCAAGAAGGCAAGGTCTCTCGGGGCAAAGACAATTTTCGTCACTACCAATCCTCGATCACAGTTCAACCTTGACGTCGACGTTGCGATATGTCCCGAGGTCGGGCCGGAAGTTATCATGGGCTCGACGAGGATGAAGTCAGGCACGGCGCAGAAGATGGTGTTAAACATGATCACCACTGCCTCCATGATAAGGCTCGGAAAGATCTATGAGAATATGATGGTCGATCTGCAGATGACAAATAAGAAACTTGAGGAAAGATCCAAGCGAATCGTGATGCTGATAACCGGAGTCGGGTACGATGAAGCCGAAAGGGTTCTGAAGGAAGCGGACGGACACGTGAAAACGGCAGTTGTCATGATCAGGGCAAAGGTGGACGGCGGGGAAGCAAGGAGGAGACTCCTGAAAGCCGACGGCTTTGTCAGGCCGGCGATAGAGGGAGACTTTGGAAAACAGTAAACCGTCCCGGCTCTCGGCCGACCTGGCTTCACTCGAAACAGTACAAAAAACCATTGACACGCTCATAAAGGCGAAGTCGATATCCATTCACTCGATAAGCGTTCCGTTTTTCGCCTTCGTCCTGGCTCAACTTCTCAAGACAGAGGATTCCGGTCTCCTTCTGGTTGTCGATGATCCCGATGTCAGCGAGCGGCTTCAGTCCGACTTTACGATCTTCTCCGGCTCGGCACCCGTAGAGCTTGCTGGTGAAGACATAAACGAATCAGGCGCATTCGGGCCGAACCTTGCCGGCCTATTCGACTTTTATTCCAGCAATAAGAATCTATACATTGCCGACTATGCCACAATCTTTCGAAAGATGCCTGCTCAAGAGGATTTAAAATCAACTGCCGTTATAATACAGGCTCAATCCGATCTCGACCACGACGAGCTTGTGGCCAGACTCTCGAAATATGGGTATCAGAGGAAAGACTATGTCGAGGAGGTGGGAGACTTCGCTGTACGCGGGAGTATCGTAGACGTGTTTCCAGAATCCGGCGAGAATCCGGTAAGGATAGATTTCTTCGGCGACAACGTCGACTCGATCAGGGTTTTCGACTCCGTTACGCAGCGATCGATCCAGGCGATCGGCTCCTTCACTCTTCTCCCGTTCGCGAGCTCAACCGAAGACACAGCTCATTTCTCTGACCAGATTCCAGCGGGGACGACAGTCATTTTTCACGAGCCGGCAGCCGTGCCTGCGGAGATGGCGGCCGAATTCGATAAACTCACCCGGAAAATCGAAGACAAGGCCAGGCTTGTCTACTGGAAAATTCTGGAGCGCAGGGAGGGCGACCCCACCGTCGACGTCGTCCCGCAACCGACATTCGGAGGGAAATTGCAGCTGGCCGCAAGCAAGATCGCCGAACTGTTTGGAGAAGGCTATCGGATAATGGTCGCGTCAAGTACCAAACATCTCGAGGATAACTTCCTAAATCTTCTCAACGAGTACGATGAACTCAATGAGACGATGCTCAAGCAGGAGGTCCGTCTCGTTCAAGCTTCGCTTTCCGGAGGTTTCATCCTCCCCTCCGACAGGTTCGCCCTGCTGACTGAACACGAGATATTTGGGAGGCGTTCACCGCTTATTTCACGGAAGGAAAAAGCGAGGAAGTTCGTCGGGCTGCTGCGGCGCGACCTCACGTCTCTCCGGAAAGGGGACTACGTCGTTCACGAGGAATACGGCATCGGAAGGTTTCTCGGGATGGAGAAGCTCAAGATAATCGACAGCACTCAGGAGTGCGTGAAGATAGAGTATGCAGAAGGAGATAAGCTCTACGTAAACGTCGATTACGTCGGCAAGCTCCAGCGTTACGCTTCGGAAGACGGATTCACACCTAAGTTGTCCAAGCTCGGCGGGGCCGAATGGCAGCTCATGAAGAGCAGGGCGAAAGGGAAGCTGAAGGACATCGCAAAGGACCTGATAAAGCTGTACGCGGACCGGAAGAAATCGAAGGGCTTCACATTCCAGAGAGACAGCATATGGCAGCACGAACTCGAAGCTTCATTTGTTTACGAAGACACGCCGGACCAGGTGCGTGCGACAGCGGAGATAAAGTCGGATATGGAGAGCGACAACCCGATGGACAGGCTTCTCTGCGGCGACGTGGGGTTCGGCAAGACAGAAGTCGCAGTGCGTGCCGCGTTCAAGGCAGTAATGAGCGGTAAACAGGTGGCGGTTCTGGTGCCCACCACCATACTTGCCGAACAGCATTACAACACGTTCCGAGACAGGCTCTCCGAGTACGCCGCCCGCGTGGAGGTGCTCTCCAGATTCAAGTCTAAAGCCCGCCAGAAGCAGATCCTCGAGAAGTTGGAAAAGGGAGAGGTGGACATCGTAATCGGGACTCACAGGCTTCTTTCGGGGGACGCGAAGTTCCACGACCTCGGGCTCCTCATCGTGGACGAGGAACACAGGTTCGGCGTCGAGGCGAAGGAGAAGATCAGGCAGCTGCGCGCTAATGTCGACACCTTATATATGACGGCGACCCCCATACCCAGGACATTGTACATGTCGCTTTCTTCTGCAATGGACATCTCGATCCTGCAAAGTCCGCCGGCGAACAGGCTACCGATCGACACTTACATCGTAAATTTCGACGGGAAACTTCTTCAGTCGGTGGTAGAAAGGGAACTGGCCCGGGGCGGTCAGGTGTACGTAGTAAGCGACACGGTGAAGGACCTCGGGAAGCTTGCCGAATTCGTCCACCGACGGGTTCCGGCGGCGAAGGCGGGAATAATCCACGGCAAGATGAAAGCGTCCGAGATCGAGCGGACGATGATTCACTTTCTCGAAAAGAAGCTCAATGTACTGATTGCGACAAAGATAATCGAATCCGGGATAGATATTCCTTCCGTGAACACCCTCATCGTGAACAACGCCGACAGGTTCGGACTTGCCGAGCTTTACCAGATCCGCGGTCGAATCGGGCGTTCAAACGTCCAGGCGTACGCTTACCTCATCGCAAAACAGTTCTCGAATATGACAAGGGATGCGGTCAGACGCTTGACCGCGATAGAGGAATTCAGCGAACTCGGTTCAGGATTCAACCTTGCGATGCGCGACCTTGAGATACGGGGTGCTGGAAACCTGCTGGGCAGGGAACAGAGCGGCTTCATAAACAACATGGGCTTTGAAATGTACAACAAAGTGTTGGAGGAGGCGGTAGCTGAGGCAAAGTTCGAGGAAAATCTCACCGAGCAGCTAGATACTCTGACCCGCAGGAAGGTTGAGCCCCAGCTGACGGTGGATGTCGACGCTTTCATTCCTGACGATTATGTTTCGCTCGATGCGGAGAGGTTCGATTTCTACAAGAGGCTGTCAAGGGCGGCGAAGACTGCCGAGATAGACGACATGCGCGCGGAGATGCTCGACAGGTTCGGGAAAATACCCGAACCCGCAGAGAACCTCCTGAGGCTCATCAAACTTAAAATCAGGCTCGAACCGCTGCGGATCCCGAAAGTCGAGATGCACGGCGCACTCGCCACAATACATCTTCCATCCGACGATAAGGAATTCTACCAGGAGATATTCCCGCTGATGATGAACGCCCTTGACCGGGTCGGCGACGTGAAACACCGGATCACGCAGGAGAACTCGAGCGCCAGACTGGAGGTGACGTTCCTCTCGGATGCCGCCGCCGAAGAAGCGGGGAAGATCGAGAGACTGGAGAGGCTGATCGAGGTTATGGTCTAGCAACCGACGGACTTCTGAGACATTCACCCGCCTCAGCAACTGAAGAAGCATGTCCGCACAAAAAAAGGCGGACCTATGCCCGCCTTCCCTTACCGTCCTATCGGCAAGCGTTATTTCATCGATACCATCTTTGCCGGCCGCGTGAATCAAGTGCTCTCTATTCTGCAGAAGTAGACTCCGCTCGCGAGAGCGCCCGCGTTCCAGACGATGCTGTGGCTTCCCGCGGGCTTCATGTCGTCGATCAACGTTCCAACGACCCGCCCGAGGACGTTATATACACAGTCTTGCTCGCGTTCTCTCCGGCAGATCAAAAGAGATGGCCGTGCTCGGATTGAATGGATTAGGATAATTCCGGTGTGGGTCAAATTCTGTGGGAAGGGCGGGACTTGCCTCTCTCCCGTCCTTCACGTTTATCAAAGTGTTTTGCACTCGCTCGCGGTTGACCGTGAGGCGATCGTTAGGCCACAAGAACTTTGTTGGGCGATGACGGCAAAAGGAAAATTCAACGATTCTCCGGCATCGATTGAATATGACTGCGGATTGTTTTCCAGGCCTTTCGTTGCTCATCTGGAACCTCCGGGGTCAAAATCACCGAGACTCACGATTCGTCTGTCAAAGAAGGGTAAAAGCATCGCAAGCGATTTTGGGCTGGACCCGCAAAGCCAGTGCGCCGGATTTATCACAATCGCTCGGGGTAGAACCGCGGCTTGAGCAGTCGGCTATCCGTCGATATATTTCAATCCAGGAAGGAAGAGAGAAGATGTCGGATTCTGATAGAACGGAGACCGCCACGCTCGGCGGGGGATGCTTCTGGTGTACCGAAGCCGTGTTTGACGAACTCAAAGGAGTGGTGAGCGTCGAGTCTGGATATTCCGGCGGCACGGTTTCCAACCCAACTTACGAGCAGGTTTGCACCGGCAGAACCGGACACGCGGAAGTCGTTCAGGTCACTTTCGACCCGCAAACCATTTCGTACGAAGATGTTCTCAGAATCTTCTTCACTGTCCACGATCCGACGACATTAAACCGTCAGGGAAGAGACGTCGGAACGCAGTATCGCTCGGTGATTTTTTATCATGATGAAAATCAAAAAAGAGCGGCGGCAAAGATAATAAAGGAGATTTCCGCTGAGAAAATCTGGGATGATCCGATAGTCACGGAGCTCTCACCGTTCGGGGCATTCTACAAAGCGGAAGATTATCATAAGAGATATTTCGCGAACAACCCGAACCAGGGATATTGCAGAATTGTAATAGCGCCGAAGGTCGCGAAGTTCAGGAGTCATTACAGGGACAGGCTGAAGAAGTGAATTGGAAAATCACAGCTCAAAATTCAAGAGTCAAAGGTCAAAAGAATCACGGCATCCCATCTTAAAACGATTTTGGAGCCAAAATCCGGTTTCTCTTTCTGACTTTTGAATTTTGACTTCTACGTTCTTTCCACCTCTTCACCTCTTGTCCTCTCGATTTTCCTCGTGCTCTGTTCCATTCCTCTCAGGAAGCCTGTCGATAAGGTATTCGGCATTGTATTTCAGAAGTGCATAACCTTCGGCTGTCAGTACCGGCGTCTGACTTCTTGCCGAGGCTATTCGGCATTTCAATTTCCATGACAAATATCTCGAGGTCTCTCCTGGCTTCAACGGAGTCTCCTTTTCCAGGCGCATCATTCGCCTTGTCCAGTCTCTTATCCAATACTCCGACTATTCCAGTTCACGGTCCATGAACTCACATTGGAGTTTGTCGCAGTGTTATTGCCCGGGAAAGAATCATCGAACTGTCTACCGTCATCACCTTCCCACTGCACCCGGAGATTCCACTGGAAGTTCACCGTACCGCCATTGTAGTTCTGCAGCTGAGCTCTGCAGGTCACCGTCGGCATCATCGGCTCGTGTGTGATAGGTCCGGGGTCTGAGTTGGCAGTAGGCTGCAGGATCACCAGCTTCGGCCCTCCCTTGTGTACCACCACCTGCACAATCAAATCGACATACATCGGTGGGACACCTCTGTCTTCAAATCCGAGTATATAGGTCGAATCATTCACCAAC
>JAJYJD010000159.1 GCA_021789755.1 Bacteroidota bacterium | reverse complement strand
GGACGACCTGGAACGGTTTTTCGTCCCCCTCTCTCTGTATCGTCAGGGTCACGTGCGAACCGGGCTCGCCACGGACCATATTACTGATGGCGTCCAGTTTCAACGTGCTAACATCTGTGGTATCTATTTTTAAAATCTCATCGCCGATTCTCAAGCCTTGTCTCTGTGCGCTGTACCCGTCTATCACGCCGGTGATAATTACCTTGCCGTTGGCGGTCCCTATCGAAACTCCCACTCCGCCGTATTTACCTGTCGTAAGGAGGTCGATTTCACCGCTGTTCTCCTTGTCCATGTAAACCGTGTAAGGGTCAAGGGACGCAAGCATAGCGTCGATTCCCTTCCTCACGAACTGCTGTGGAGAAATGGGGTCGACATAGTTGTCGACCGCATCTTTATAGACGGCGCCGAACAAATCTATGCTGCGTTTTATCTGAAAGAATGTCTCGCTGTTCTGGAAGGCAATAAAACCTAAGCTGCTCCCGATCAAGAGAATTGCAAAAATCACAACCTGTCTACGGCGCATTTTTTTCCTCCGCCACATTTTTTATTCTGAACATAACGTCCTTAAAAATTTTCTCCGCTGTCACTTCGATGGGTGCCCTTCCATCGACGAGAACAAAGCGGTTCGGTTCCTTCCTGGCACATTCCGAGAAGCCATGAATAACCCTTTTGAAGAACTCGATTTCTGCATTCTCCATACGGTCAGCGCGACGGCCTTCCATTTCCCTTCTCCTGATGGCCTCCTCGAGATCCAGCTCGACGAGAAAAACGACATCAGGGACAAGTCCTCCGGTAGCGACCCGGCTTACCATTTCAATCTCCTCTATGCCGACGCCGCGGCCAAATCCCTGGTAAGCAACCGAAGAATAGAAATACCTGTCGAGAATAACCGCATTCCCTTCGGCAAGGAGCGGCATCACTATCTCACTGACGAGTTGTGCCCTGCTGGCGCTGAACAGAAGGAATTCGGTCACCGGACTGATTTTAAGATCAGTCCGGTGCAGCAGCAAGTCGCGGACTCCTTCGCCGAGCCTGGTGCCGCCGGGCTCGCGAACAAGCCGGTTCGGTACACCTTCACGGGTGAGGCGGGCATTAAGGAGTTCAGCCTGAGTTGTCTTGCCGCTTCCGTCTATTCCTTCAAAGGCTATTAACACTCTTTAAAATAACTTTGGAATGATACTATTCCAATGACAGCAAAAATACGGTTGATGGTGCCATGCAAATTGAAAATAGCCGCAATACAACCTATATTTTCACTTGTGAGAAAAAGCAGAAAGATCATCAAATATTTGGCCGTCGTGGTCGGGATAATTATCGCAGTAGCGATAATATTTTCACGGGTGATCTTCTCAAGCGATCGACTCACGGCCCTTGTCCTCCCAAAGATCAGCGAGCTGCTTAACAGAGACGTGTCCGCTGAACAGGTGGAACTATCCTTTTTCCCGACGCTTGGGATAAAGATTACCGGACTCAGAGTGTCAAACCCGGCAGACGTCAAGTTCGACAGTCCATACCTCCTCGATGCAAAGTCTGTTGTCATCGACGCGAAGATACTTCCACTCCTAAAGAACAGGCTGGTGATAAATAACGTCATTTTCTATTCTCCCACCTTTTACATAGAAGAGAATTCAAAAGGCAGAATGAATACCAACCGGCTGCTGAACGAGTCTTTTTACAGGGACAGAAGAAACGTCAGAGGATCGCTGTCAAGCCTACTTCTTTCGAATTTCGAGGTGGTGAACGGGAATGTAATATGGTATGATGGTCGTCAGGATTTGTCGACGAAGTTTCTTAACCTGGATTTCACGTCGAGAATAAAGACGGTAGTGGAAGAAGACAAGCTGCTTCTCAATTCTAAACTCACTGTAGACCGATTTGAATTCTGGAAAGGCAGCTCCGATCTGTTCAACGGCAGAAAGATCGACATCTCAGCCAAGTTGGATTATGACAAACGACACGACCTTGTCCAGATACAGTCCGACCGGGCGTCAATTTTCGGAGTAGGGCTGCGTACTTCGCTCGCCCTTGCACTTTATCCGGCTACGTCAATTTCGATCTATACGGTGAATATCGATTCGTCGGCAGCGGCTCTCTACAACCTGCTTCCTCAATTCCTTCAGGATGTAGTAATCGCAAAGTCCGTCGAAGGACAGTTGGGATTGGAATTTCACCTGATGAAGAAACCTTCGGGCACTGATCTAAACCTGCATGTCAGCCTAAAAGATTTCCGCGCGAGACTGCGCTCTGGAGATTCGTTATCTGTCCGAGAATTGGCTTGCATGTACCTGGTCAAGGACGATTCATCGGCTTTCTCGCTGCGCGTGCCGAGCGCCATACTCGGACAGAATACGGCATCCGTGGCATTCAGTGTGAGCCCTCCCGTGACTGCATCGGCGAGAGTGACGGCAGATATAGATCTCAGAAGGCTTGCCCGCAACCTTGATATTCCGGACGTGGACAAATGTTCCGGGTCGCTGAGGGCACGGTACAGGTTTAATTACAATTCGCGGGAAAAGAAGGTCACAGCTGACGGACTAATTACGTTTGCCGACGCACTGGTCCAGATCCCCATCGGGATCGACACGCTTTATACGGGCGAATGCGACGGCAGTATTTCACTGCGGAACAACCGCGCTACCTTCAACAAGCTTCTACTCAGACTTGGCGCCAGCGACGTCGTCCTGAGCGGGAACCTGACCGATTACCAGGCCGCTTTCATGGGAAGTAAGACCTCGATGCCTTCATTGAAGCTGCGGGCGGTCTCGAGAAATTTCAGCACGATCGGCTTGCTGCCGCACATGAACCTGAACATCGGGAGACCGCTTCTTGCCTGGCTCCCGACCGCGAACGTGTCGCTTAATTTCACAGCCGCAAAGATGTGCATGCCCTCGGACTCTTTGACAAAGGTGTCGGCAGACGTGCAGCTGCTCGATTACTTCGTCAAACTGCGCAGACTCAGCTACAGCTCATCGAGCGGGAATTTCAACGTCACAGGTTGGACAGACTACAGCCAGGCTAGCAAAACGACATTCAGCATCAGGGCGGGTATATCGACGATGAATTTCGGAAGACTGGTACGCCGCTATCTTGGAAGGAATGAATTAGTCGGAGGCAGCGGGGGCGGCACTCTCACGCTGAACGGCGTCTTTGATGACTCCGGGAAGATCGACCTGGCAAGTCTGGGGGGGCGCGGGCGTCTCAATGTCTCGAACGTATCGATCAGAAACTACTCTGTACTCACAAAGTTATATACATTTCTCGGGGCACAAGGAAGAGATTCCGCGAAATTCAGAAACTCCACATTTACTATAGACATAACCGACGGAAGAGTGTACTTCAACAGACTCGTTGCTTACGGCGCTCCATTCGATTTCAGGCTCGAGGGCTGGCACGGCTTTGATGGGACTCTCGATTACAAGCTTGCGCTGAACGTATATCCTCCTGTCAGTACTCAGATGGTTTCGTATCTCGGGAGATACTACCCGGATTTATCCCTCGGTCGGGACAACACCCTCAAACTTGGAATCGTAGCGGGAGGAACGACGACGGATGCGAGGTTCACGATTGTCTCCTTCAATGGTGCGATTGCCCAGGACAGGACGTCAATCTCAGAAGCTTTCCTGGCCGCGAAGTGACATCAAGAACAATAGACCGGCACAACGGAAAAAATACCCACCGTCCCAGCTTTCACCGTCCTGCCAGGAAATCTCTGGGCCAGAATTTTCTTATCGACGATAATATTTCGCGCAAGATAGTATCGGCACTTTCACTTTCGAGCGAGGACGCGATAATCGAAATCGGTCCAGGTACAGGCGCCCTGACACGCCTTCTCGCCGATACCGGCGCACGCGTGACGGCGGTCGAGAAAGACGTTCAACTTGCGGAGGACTTGAAAGCGGAGCTTTCCGCACAACAAAACGTCGAAATCGTCGCGGCGGACTTTCTCCAATACGTTTTGCCGGTCGTTCCGCAACGACTCAAGGTGGTCGGAAACATTCCTTATAATCTGACGAGCAGAATTATCTCGAGACTGATCGATGAGAGAGAGAGGATCGACACTGTCGTGCTGATGGTTCAGGACGAAGTAGCCGGACGGCTCTCAGCTTCACCGGGCACAAAGGAGTACGGTTCAATATCAATTCGCCTCCAGCTTGTATCGGAAGTCGAGAAACTGTTCGCCGTGCCCCCGACATGCTTCCGGCCGATGCCACGGGTAGACTCGCGGGTGGTTCGGATAGTTTTCAAGAACAGAAAACCGCTCAGCGACGAGGAAGGATTCGTCCGTTTTGTCAAGGGGGCATTCGGGATGAGAAGAAAAATGTTCAGGCATTTCGTCTCACACCGTTACGGCAAAGGATCCGTAGAAATAATCCGAGAAAGATTCCGAACCGGCAGGGTCGAGACTTTCGCGCCCGGCGAAATTTACGAGCTGTTCACAATCCTGGAAAGAAATGTTCAGCACAAGTAGACTGAGACCGCTCGACAGACTGAACATAATTGGGATGTCGTTGATTTCAATCGTGGCGCTGTTGTTTCATGAGCAAGTCAAATATTTCCTGCCCATAATATCGGCCAACCTTATTGTTTCGCTGGGAATTCTCTGGCTGGCGAATCAGAGGGCAAGGACCTCCAATCCCGCAGTTACCTTCCTCGCGCGCTGGTACACGATGCCCCTTATATTTCTCACGTTCAAGGAAATGTATCTGATGGTCCATCCGATAAACCCTCATGACCTTGATTTCCTCCTGATCAAGCTTGACCGGATAATCTTTGGGACGGACCCGACCGCCTTCCTGGACAGGATAGCGACTCCCGGTCTGACTGAGTTTCTTCAAATATGCTACAGCAGCTTCTATCTCCTCTGGTTCATACTTGGAATCGATCTCATCAGGCAGCGGAACGAGGAAGGGTTTCTGTTCTTTCTTTTCCTTCTCATGCTCGGATTTTACACATCGTACGCGGGGTACCTTCTCGTCCCTGCTATCGGACCCAGGTTCACTTTGTACGATTTCGCAAAGCTCGACAGAGAGCTGCCGGGACTATATCTTACACCTTTTCTAAGGGGTATCATAAATTCCGGAGAGTCCATTACCGATGTCGCTAAAGCTGCGATGCTGGCACAGCGCGACTGTTTCCCGAGCGGACACACTGAGATGACACTGATAACGATTGCTGCTGCGATCCGATACAGGGCAAAGTCCGCGATGGTGATAATCCCCCTCGGGACCGGTCTGATATTCGCCACGGTATATATGAGATATCACTACGGAATCGATGTCATTGCGGGAGCTCTGCTCGGCGTGGTCGTGCTGGCGAGCGGAAGGTGGCTTGAAGGCAAGCTGCGATCTAAAAGAGTGAACGGTGGCGTCGCCGGCAATCAGGAGAAAGAGTCCGGGCCCGCTTGATGGCGGAAATCGGTTCTACCTGGACGGCCCCGGCGTAGGTTTCTCAGGCAGTCGGAGCTGGGAAATGCGGCTCAGGCATTCTTGAAAGCTTTCTTCCCCGCAAAGCGAGAGGCTTTGCCCAATCTTTTCTCGATCCTCATGAGTTGATTAGACTTTTCGATTCGTTCTCCGCGCGATGCACCACCGGTCTTCAGGAGACCCGAGTTTACCGCGACGGTCAGGTCGGAAATGATCGCATCTACTGTCTCACCGCTTCTATCTGTTACAAATGTTCGTAGCCGTTTCGGTGAGGCAATTTGATAGTCTCAAGGGTCTTCGAGACCGTTCCGAATTGATTTAGCTTAATGAGAATTGAATCGCCGGCGTTCTTCGCAATTGCTTTCTGAAATCGCGCATCGACGGGCATGCCGCCAATTTATCCGGCTCTCCACGTTATCGATAATACCGGCAGCCTTGCAGCTCACTGGTACGAAGCTATTGTCGGTATCTCGACGCCGATCTGGAAGTAAAATGTCCATGGCGTAGCGAGAGTCTGCAGCTTCGCGCCTCTGCCGGGATAGAACGCCTTGCCTGCGCTTGCCACAAGAGGCCCTATCGGGGTATCGAATCCAATAGACATCCCGATGCCTTGTTTCAGTGTTTTGATTACGACGTTCTCCTGTTGTGCCCAGACATCACCGATATCAAACCTGCCGGAAAGATACGTGTCGAAGAAAATCTTTATCGGGAGTTTGACACGGAGCTCCGCACTCGCCAGAAGGATCTGCCTCCCGACCAGTGCGTCCTCACGCAAGCCATAGAACAAGTCCTGACCTCCGAGGCTAAACTGGCGCGTAATTGGAAGCGTATTATCTCCGAAACCGAATACGTAGTGTTGTTTGAGAGTAAAATTGGAAAATGCCGTCTGGTAAGTCTCGTAATCGAAATAGATTCTTGAAAATGACATCTCGCTGTTAAGGCCTTTGAGTGAAGTCTCAAAAAACACATCACTCAGAATTCCGGTCTTAGGAAACGCAGATTTATCCCGGGTGTCTACAAACGAACCCACCTTCAGATCCACGAGCCTGCTGGAGAAGCTGCTGGTGTAATTCTGGAGCGGTTTGACTCTGTCCCAGCTATAATCGAGCGTCGCACTAACCGTCCCGAAACGTCGTATCTGGCTCCCGATCGAGAACTCGTAACCCGATCGTATGATCCTGTACTCTCCGACGGATGCAAGGTTCCAGACGTCAGGGCTGGCGGGGTCGGGCTGGTCCACGTAGTAATACACGTCTCTAAAACCGGTGAACGCATGAAAATCGTAGGTCAGCTCGGTATTCAAAATGCGTGTCGTGCCGAGGAATAATTCTCCGAGCCTGTTCCTTGCTCCTCCGGCGAACGAAAATCCGGTCCTGGTCCCGCTGCCGAACAGGTCGTCATCGTAGAGCGAGGCAAATATCTGCCCGTTGCGCTCGTTGTCGGCTCTCAAGCCGAACCGAAGGAGCGTGGAGCTTTTTTCCGCCACATCTAATGTGAGAGCGGTCTTGGGATCGAAGCGTGTCCACAGGAGCACCTGGCTGAAAAGATTGGTGCTGTAAATGTTGTTTAGTCCTTCGATAGCCCTGCTTGTCGTAAAAATATCTTCAGGTACAAGCGGAAATTCCCTTCGGATCAGGAACGGCCTTGCAACGACATTTCCCCTTAAAGCGATCGACGCGATTTCCCCCTCGTCGATAGTGATATCCAAAGTGGAGCTCACGGAGTCGTAAGTAACCTCCCTTAGCCGCGCCATCCCAAGGTCCTTGCTTCGGTAAAGCCACAAAAGCCTCTCGCACATCCGGTTTATCTGCTCGGGCATTGCGTAATGTCCAAGGGACTCATCGAAAGGGGTGATGAGGACCGAGTCGGGCAACCTGTATGCGCCATAAAATTTCACGTTCGATATTAGAAGGAGAGAATTCGCGTTGTACGGTGGTGCGCTGCGGAGGCTGTCGTCGGTTTGAAGGTATGGCTTGCCGGTAATAAGCCGCTTGCCTGGAGCCGGATTCCTTTCATCCTCTATCTTGCTTAAGCCAAGCTCGTAGAGAGAATCGATCTTTCTGATCTGGCTTTCGGCAGCGATCCTCCCCTGGTAAATCAGCGAGTCGAGGTCGCTGAAGTCCGATGCGAGATGCCCGTCGAGGTTTGGCGTGATCACCACGTCTGCCTTTTCCAGCTGCAATCTCGTCGACAACTGCATCATTATGCTCGTCATCTGGTCAAGTGCATCCCACGGCGTCTCGATGTTCGTTCCCGAGCGCAGAGGGCTTGTCGTGTTGACGGCGATCACGATGTCGGCTCCCGCACTCCTGGCGACATCGACCGGGATATTCGAGACAAGTCCGCCGTCGACGAGCTCGAGTGTGTCCGAGCGTACCGGTGTAAACACGACGGGGACGGTTGAACTCGCTCTCATAGCTTGAGCGAGGTCGCCGGTGGATATGACCACCCGTTTTCCCGAGACCATATCGGTGGCGACGGCCCGAAAAGGGATCTTCAAATCGTTAAATGAATTCACCACACGGTACGGTGCATTCAAGACCAGCCTGGTGAGCAGAGTGGTCAACCGCTGGCCATTGGCAATGGCCGACGGGAGGACAGGCTCCAAACCGTTCAGCCTGATCACCAGAAAACTTTGTTCTTCGTCCTGTTTCTGCTGAAGGAA
>JAJYJD010000158.1 GCA_021789755.1 Bacteroidota bacterium | reverse complement strand
CCCGTGGCCGCGGGAGACAAAGAACCGTGCGATGAAATTCTTCTTACCGGACTCAACGCCGAGCCTGATCAGGAGCTGCTTCAGGTCTTCTTTCGAAAAAGGGGGCTTAATACCAATCGCGTTGGCCGAAAAAAAGAACCTTTCGAGATGCTGATCGAGCAGATAATAATTACCGTCGACGCAAAGCGCGTTGTCGAAAACCCCGTCCCCGCGGTGCACAATATGATCGTCGATCGGGACAGACATGAGGAGCCTGTCGCGTGTGTAACCGCCGAGATAGCTCGAGTAGTAAAGGAAGAAATCTTCTCCGCCTTTCACCCTCTCCTGAGCATCCGCCAGCCTGATCTCGCGAAAATCCAGATTCATTCTTTCGGCTTCCCGTGCACTTCAGAAGCAACTTTCATCGACAGTCCGAAAAGGTCGATGAAGCCCTCTGCTTTTTTCTGGTCGTAGACTCTATCCTGTGAGAACGTCGCCAGGTCTTCGCGGTAAAGGGAATACGGGCTCCTTGCGCCTGCCGGAATAACGTTTCCTTTGTAAAGCTTCAGACGAACGGTTCCGGTAACATACCGCTGTGTCGATTCCATGAACGCGTCAAGAGCTTCCCGCAACGGCGTATACCATTGGCCGTTGTAGACAAGCTCTGCGTATCGCTGCGAAATCAGATCTTTATAGTGCAGCGTGTCTTTATCGAGGATGATATGCTCGAGCTCGCTGTGCGCAGTGTACAGGATCGTGCCTCCCGGAGTTTCGTAAACGCCTCTCGATTTCATCCCGACCAGCCTATTCTCGACCAGGTCTACACGGCCGATCGCGTTGGCGGCTCCGACATCGTTCAGCTTTTGCACCAGGCCGACAGGGTCGTACTTGCTGCCGTTGATCGATACCGGAACGCCCCGTCTGAATTCAATCTCTATATATGTAGCTTTGTTAGGTGCCTTCTCGGGGGATAATGTCCGAATGAACATGTCCGTCTTCGGCTCCAGCCAGGGATTTTCCAGCTCTCCTCCCTCGTGGCTCAGGTGCCAGAGGTTTCCGTCTCTGCTGTAGATTTTCTTCAGAGTAGCTCTAATGGGGACCTTGTGTTCTTCAGCATACCTGATGGCATCCTCGCGCGAACGGATACCCCACTCACGCCACGGCGCGATGACTTTGAGTTGCGGGGCGAAGACCTTGTAAGTCAGCTCGAACCTGACCTGGTCGTTTCCTTTGCCGGTGCATCCGTGAGCCAGCGAGTCGGCACCCTCTTTCAGAGCTATCTTCGCCTGATACTTGGCTATCAGCGGCCTTGCGATTGAAGTCCCGAGAAGATATTTCCTCTCATATATTGCGTGGGCCTTGATCATTTTGAAGAGGTAATCCTCAACGAATTCCTTTCGCAGGTCGAGAAGGTAGAACTTGTCGGCCCCTGTCTTCTTTGCCTTTTTATCCAGTCCCTGCAGTTCTTCTTTACCCTGGCCTATATTGGCGGCATAGGCAATAACCTGGCAACCGTACGTATCTTTTAAATACGGGATTATAATAGAAGTATCGAGGCCGCCGGAATAGGCAAGCACTACTTTTTTCACTATCGACAATTCGGAACTCCTCTTTTGGAATTGAAATTTACTAAAAGCGGGCCTGATTTCGCATTATCCGTGAAAAAATATTAAGATAATTTTAATACCAGATGCTTGACTAAAACGCTTGATTCCATTAAACTTAGAACGACGAAAATATGCAAAGGAGGTAGAAAATGAGAAAATTCCCGGGTGCAATCCTGAGTCTCATTGTAGCGTCCATTTTGCTTGCTGGGTGTACAAAATATGCTGACAAGAGTCAGATGCAGCAATTATCCGATCTGAAGAACGAGATCGCGACGCTCCAGCAGCAGATTCAGACCACGCAACAGCAAAAAGCTGAATTGCAAAAGCAAGTAGCTGACAAGCAAGACCAGCTCAAAAAACTTCAGAGCAATGAGCAGGTCCTGCAGCAGAGAATTCAAGCAAAGCAAGACACAAGTAAGACTAACTGATAAGGAGCCATAGATGAAACGTCTATCCATACTGGCAGTTGTCGCGTTGTTTTTCGCGATATCTTCTGTGGCTTCCGCACAGGAGAAAATGAAAGTTGACGATTGGCAGGCACAGATCACTACTCTGACTGCCCAACGTGACTCGCTGAAAAATGTACTCGATCAGTTGAACACTGACGTAGCCAATTTGAAAAATCAGTCGACCGGTCTCGACCAGCAGTACCAGTCCGAATGGCAGAAATATCTGGGAATGTTGGGTACTACCGAAGATGCCTTTAAGGCATACGGGCTGACTCTTCAGAACCTGACCTCTCAGATCAACAACTATATGCAGATGTCCGATCAGGATCTCTGTGCAAACAGAGCGACTGTGGAAGCGATGGCGTCAAGCATAGACTCGATGAAAGCCAGCAAGCTTGCGCTAGCATCGGAGTATTACGATCAGGTTCAGAGCCTGACAAACAACTACGGACAGCTGAAGGCCCGCCTGGCCAATTGTACTGCTGCGGCTAAGACCTACACGGTCGGCACGTGGGCGCGTAACAGAGATTGTCTCTGGAACATTTCCAAGAAGAAGACGATCTATGACGATCCCTGGAAGTGGCCCAAGATTTATGTCGCCAACCGCGATAAGATCAAGAATCCGGATTTGATTTATCCGAGGGAAGTTCTGACAATTCCCGAAAACGCTCCGCTTTCCGACAAGGAAAGAGCTGCGGCGCGCGCCTACTATGCGAAGAAGGCCCGCATGTCCGGGACGTCGGCTCAACCTTCGAAGTAGTAAGCATTAACACGGAAAGTTCGTCGATTTTCAAGAACGCTCCTGTCTGCTATTCAGCAAGGCAGGAGCGTTTAATTTTTTCCCCAACCACCCCCCGTCACAGACTGAATGGATATCGTTGAGAAACGAATAAGAATCTCGGGGGTCGATCCTCTGTCGCTTCTCGGGATCAACGATTCAAATCTCCAGATAATCTCCGACCGGTTTGACGCGAACATTATCGTTCGGGGAGACAGCATAACTATCAGAGGCGAAGAGGCCGAGACCTCCCGCGTGGAAAAAGTGTTCAAGGAACTGATGTACGTTCTCGACAAGACGGGAGTCCTCAAGACTGACGACGTAGTGACTGTCGTCGAACTCGTTTCCGGAGAAGGGGAAAGCACAAAGCCCGCTGAAGGCGGGTCCCGGGAGATCGTCGTCCTCTCGGCAAGAAACGATCTGATAAAACCGAAGACGCCCGGACAAAGACAGTTCGTGAGAGCGGTGCAGAAGAACGACGTGGTCTTCGCAGTCGGACCAGCCGGCACCGGGAAGACGTACCTTGCAGTCGCGATGGCCATAGCCGCACTGAGGAACAGAGAGGTGCAGAAGATAGTGCTTACCCGACCGGCTGTCGAAGCCGGCGAGAGCCTCGGCTTCCTGCCGGGCGACCTGAAGGAAAAAGTCATTCCATACCTGCGGCCCTTGTATGATGCGCTCGACGACATGCTGCCGCAGGACAAGCTGAAGCTGTACGTCGAAAAAAACGTCATCGAGATAGCGCCGCTCGCTTATATGCGCGGCAGAACGCTGGGGAACGCGTTTGTCATCCTCGACGAAGCCCAGAATGCATCAGGCATGCAGATGAAAATGTTCCTGACGCGTTTGGGCGTCAACTCGAAAGCCATCATTACCGGCGATATAACTCAAATCGATTTGCCGCAGAAGAGTCTCAGCGGTCTTGTGGAAATTCAAAAAGTGCTGAAAGGCGTGGAAGGGATTAGCTTCGTGTATCTCGAGAAGACCGACGTTGTCAGGCACAAACTCGTCAAGGATATCATCGACGCCTACGAAAAATACAACAGCTGGGATGGGAAAGACTGAAGCGTATGAAAGAATTGCAGGAAAAGATCTTGCAGAAGGGTCTCTCTCTCGAAGAAGCTGCACGAATGAGCACCGGCGGCGTTTCGCAAATGCTCATCGCAAGTGACGGCAGTCCCCGGACATCGGCATTTAAAGCTGCGGTCCCTCAAACCAGTTTAAAGATTTTCTCCGCTGACACAGCGCCTTCGTGCCTGTGTCATCTCAGCTAACGAATCATAAAATCTAACCGGGTGAAGAATAAATCGTGATTATAAGAAGAATCGTGTTGATGATGCTCGTACTTTTTGGAGCGAATGCATTTGCGGGTAACCGAGTGCTGATTGTATATGAGGGGAAGGATACAAATGTCAATCCTGCTAAAGGAGACGCGCTCCAGTTGTTCCAGTTACTCGGCCACTTCGATCTCCGGAAGAAGATTATCGCGGCGAACGATTATAAAGCAGGTGAATGCAACGGCTACGACTACGTTTTCTTCAACGGCTTCAGCGTCGACTGCCAACCTCCGGACAGGTTTCTCGACGATGCTTATAACTACAAGGGAACGCTTGTCTGGCTGAATACCGGCATAATCGCGATGAATGCCCGTCATAACCTGTCTGAAAAGTATGGGTTCGTACCGGAAAGCTACGACTCGACTGCGGGTTTCGACGCGGTTGTGCCCACCGATAAGGAAGTCAGATTCGATAAGGGCGATAACTACCTCACGATGATCACTATCACGAACGAAACCAAGGTAAAGGTCCTTGCTAACGCATTTGCACCCCGCCATGTGGTGTCTCCGTACGCGATCCACACCGGCAACCTCTACCTGTTCGGAGACTCGCCGTTTTCCTACATCGGTCCGACCGACAGGTATATCTTCTTCGCCGAGAAATTGCATGACATACTTGATCAGGAACATCCTGAATTTCACTCTGCGATGATACGTATTGAGGACGTCGATCCGACCGAAGATCCGAGCAGCATCAGAAAAATTACGGATCTTCTGTACGGCGATGGCGTCCCGTTTCTAATCGGAGTAGTTCCGTTTTACGTCGACCCCGCTAACAATGTCCGCATTTCACTTTCGGACAAGCCAGACATGGTTGACGCGCTCAGGTATGCTGAGACCCACGGAGCCACAATAGTCATGCACGGCGTAACACACCAGTATCATGGCGTGACGGACAACGATTACGAGTTCTGGGACGGGTCACTCAACAAACCGATCGCGAATGATAACGCGGCGTACGTTCAGCAGAAGCTGGAGACCGGCGTCGAAGAGCTGATGCGCAACGGCGTTTATCCGCTCGCGTGGGAGACTCCTCACTACGGAGCCTCTGAGATCGATTACGCTGCCATCTCGAAAGTCTTCTCTACGGCGGTCGAAGAGAGAATCGTGATGGATAATCTCGACTACAGCCAGTATTTCCCTTACGTAATCCAGAAAGATATGTTCGGTGAGAAAATCATTCCCGAGAACGTCGGCTACGTTCCTCTCGGTTCCGCCGAGGAAGAGGAGAAAGCGGTGCGTGATATTTTGGCTGCGGCAAAGGCCAACCTGTATGTAAGGGACGGTTATGCTACCGCGTTTTTCCACCCGTTCATGCCGATACATCTTCTCAGCGAAATCGTGGACGGCCTAAAGGAGCTCGGCTACACATTCGTAAGCCTCCGCGACAGCAGCAACATCGTCAGGCTTCCGGATAGAGCGATCGTCTCCGGCCGGGACTCTTTCAAGATCGCGATTGAGGATCAATATCTGAAAGAAGTTTATCTCGATCAGAACGGTGAACGCGTGAAGCGGGATATTACGTCGAAGAGGATCACGGAATCAGTTACCAGGAATATCGACCTCAAGCCGGGGTGGATATACGCGGCCGAACCGGTAGAGTACAGGGAAAAGGAGTTGACCTTTTTTGACAGAGTGGTGATCGCTCTGAAGAGCCTCTGGAAGGGCATCTTTCCGGAGAAGAAGCAGGTGACCGCGGCAGTCGCGGGCATAATCTGGGATTCGAAGGCCACCGGCGGGGCTAAGCTTGATGAAGAAAGTTTCGCGACGGCATTGAAAAGTGTCGGTATTCCGGCTGATACGCTGGCCTTAGGCGAACTCGGGAGCCTGGAACCTTACAACCTTGTCATAGTTCCCTATACTATCGCAGACAGCCTTCCCGATTCGCTGTACGAGGTCCTCGAGAAGTTCGTCTCTGACGGCGGACGTCTGATTACCGATTCAAAAAACCCGCTCGCCGTCGATCTGGGCGTAAAGTTCAGTCAAAACGTGATGAGGCTCGAGAAAGTCAGGGACAGATTGTTCCCCGAAGAGCTTCTGAGCTGGGGGAACTTCGAGACAGTTCACCGCATCGACGTCGAAGAAGGCGACCAGATAATATGTACTAATGATGTAAACGATGCTCCGATTGCCATAGCCAGGAAATACGGGAAAGGCAAGTTCATTTCAATGAGCGCACGCTTCGATCCCGTTACCGACGGAGGATATTCCAGGTTCCCCTACATCATCGAATGGATCAAGAACTACCTGCAGCTTTATCCTTCATTGAGACGGGATGCCCTGGAGATGTATTTTGATCCGGGATTGCGCAGGAACATAAGTATCGAGACGCTGGTGAAGGAATGGGCCAGCCGCGGCATCAGGTGTATCCATGTAGCAGGCTGGCACGAGTATCCGAAATTTTCCTACGATTACGACAGGCTGATAAGGCTCTGTCATGCCTACGGCATAACGGTCGATGTATGGATCGAGCCGCCGCAGATCAGCAAGAAATTCTATGACGAGCATCCGCAGTGGCACGAAAAGAATTACAAGGGGGAGGATGTCCGTCCCGACTGGCGTTACCCGGTGGCCCTGGCGGACACTGCCTGCCTGCGCGCGGCCTCCGACTGGACCTACAAATTTCTGACGTCCCATGATTGGGACGGTGTGAACATAGCCGAGCTGTACTTTGGCGGGGAAGGAGCGCCTGCCGACCCGCGGATGCTGACGCCGTTTGACCAGAGTGCGCGGACGATGTTCAGGAAGAAATTCGGATTCGATCCCGTGCAGCTCTTCCAACAGAATTCTCCGCACTATTACAAGACGTCTCCGCTGGACTGGAAGAGTTTTGTCGACTTCCGCGCTGCTCTTGTAACTGATCTGACGGCCCATTTCCTTTCAATTGCCACCGACGCGTTCAAGGATAAACCGGGTGCCCAGATAATCCTGACCGTCCTCGACCAGAAGACCTTTCCCGACCTAAAAACATCTATCGGTGTCGACATTGACCAGATTCTCGGGCTGAGGAAGGAATTTCCGTATGAGCTGAACGTGGAAGACCCTGCTCCAAACTGGAACGCCGACCCGCGGCGGTATATTGCAATAGGGAATACATACAGGCGGCTGCTCGGGCCCGACTCATCGGATTTGATGATGGATTTGAACATACTCGACTTCCGGGGATCGAACTACAACGGGGTCTTCCCGACAAAGACTCCGACCGGAATAGAGAGTTACCTGCTGGTCAACTCCGCCGCCAAAGCCGCCCCGCGGACATCGATTTATTCAGAGGCAACGGCTTATCCGCAGGATGTCGCAGAGTTTTCATTTGCATCGGCTCCTCAGGCTGACTTCCATATCACTCACGACGGGTTCAGCATAAGCGCTCCATATTCGACGGCGCTACGGCTCAGCGACGACGTCGCCGAGGTCTCGGTCGACGACAGGATTGTCTATCCATATCAACCCGGCTACTTCTCCATTCCGGCGGGCGACCATCTGGTGAAAATCGTGAAGGCGGACGTCAATCCCTTCGAGAGCGGCATGATGCAATCGCACATCGAAGCAGCCTCCTGCAATATACTCAGTGAACGGACGTTTCAGCGCGGTGTCGAGTTCACGTACGATTCTCCCTCAAGATGCGCCGTGTCTTTCGGCAAAATGCCGTATGCCGTCCTGGTCGATGACCACGACGTCTCGTTTACCGTTGCCCGTGAAGAACAGCACTACGGAATTGTTCTTCCACCGGGTCAGCACAAAGTCCTGGTCGTCCTCGAAAGTACGGTCTCGTACGGAATTGATGTTACGAGCCTGTGGTCATCTTCACTTATAGCGATCTTCGGATCCCTGGCAGGAGGAATATTGGTTGTGCTCTATTTCGTCCTGAAGGTGAGACGAAGAAGGGCAATCGCGCATGTTTGATTTTTTTACCACGCTTCTCGGCGCTCTTTTCGTTTTGTCGGTCATTTTC
>JAJYJD010000157.1 GCA_021789755.1 Bacteroidota bacterium | reverse complement strand
TTTCTTGGCCTTTAGCAGCGTTTCCGAATCCAGGGGTCTCTTCCTGGCCGCATCAGCGCTCAAGTGGGACACTCGTTTCTCATGGCCCTGCCGCCATGTCTCCACATAGAAATTTTCACGGAGCGACGCCTCGAAGTCGACAATTTCCTTTATGTTCTTCAAAAACCATGGATCGATCCTGGTCAGTTCATAGATTTCCTCCACCGGCAAGCCTGCCTGCAGTGCGTAGCGGAGATAGAATAGGTTATCCGGCTTCGGCTGCTTGAGCCTGTTGGCAATTGCCTTCCTGGCTTCTGCGGATTTAGGGCTTTTCAGTTTCGAAGCGTCGTAAAGATCTTTTCCATCGCTCCCGAGTCCGGATCTTCCTTGCTCCAGCGATCTCAGCGCCTTTTGGAGAGCTTCCTTGAATGTGCTGCCGATGGCCATAGCTTCACCGACCGATTTCATCTGGACGCTGAGGGTATCGTCGGCGCCTTTGAATTTTTCAAAATCCCATCGCGGTATCTTCACCACGACATAATCTATCGAAGGCTCGAACGAGGCAGGCGTCTTCTTCGTGATATCATTCGGAATCTCGTCGAGCGTGTATCCCACTGCGAGCATGGCTGCTATCTTCGCAATGGGGAAGCCGGTCGCCTTCGATGCGAGCGCACTCGAACGTGAAACACGCGGGTTCATCTCGATAACAACCATCTTCCCGTCATCGGGGTTGATGGCGAACTGGATATTCGACCCGCCGGTCTCGACGCCGACTGCGCGGATCACTTTCTTCGCCCAATCTCTCATCCTCTGGTACTCGCGGTCGGTCAGTGTCTGGGAAGGAGCCACAGTCACGGAGTCGCCCGTGTGAACTCCCATCGCATCGAAATTCTCGATCGAACATACTATCACGACATTGTCTCTCTTGTCGCGCATGACTTCGAGCTCGAATTCTTTCCAGCCGAGGACAGATTCTTCGATGAGGATCTCGCTGATCGGACTTGCGGCGAGTCCGTGTCGCGCAATTTCCCGGAACTCCTCGATGTTGTATGCAACGCCGCCTCCCATTCCGCCGAGTGTGAAAGACGGTCTTATGATGGCAGGGAACCCGACATCGCCGATTATGTCCATCGCCTGTTCCATTGTTCTGACGAAGCCGCCCTTCGGCACTTCGAGCCCGACTGAAGTCACGGTTTCCTTGAACAGCTCCCTGTCCTCGGCCTTCTGGATGGCTGACAGATTCGCCCCGATCATTTCCACGCCGAACTTCTCAAGCACACCTGACTCTGCAAGGTTTACCGCTATGTTGAGTGCCGTTTGTCCGCCCATTGTCGGTAGAATGGCATCGGGTTTTTCAGCCTCGATAATCTTTGCGACAAATTCAGGAGTCAGCGGCTCAATGTAGGTGACGTCGGCAAGTTCAGGGTCCGTCATAATCGTGGCGGGGTTGCTGTTCACGAGGATCACCTTGTAACCGAGCTTCCGTAAAACTTTGCACGCCTGCGTACCCGAGTAATCAAACTCGCAGGCTTGTCCGATTACGATTGGACCACTACCGATTATGAGAATTGAATTTATATCTTCGCGCTTTGGCAATGGCAGTCCTGAATTTATGTACAGCACGCCATGCGGAATCTGGAATTAATGAGGACGCATGACTGCTCGTAATGTTTCGGCACTAAAGTTAACCATCGTATGGAGTTGAATCAAGGATACTTACGATGTTTCGGACCGACGGCGAAATGGATCGCGTCCGATGCTCTCAGAGAGCTGAAAGGAGAGGGGGTCGCGCACAGGTTGAAACGTTCGGGATGAGATGGCACATCTGACTAAATGGTGGTTTGTGAGGTGTTATGGTTATATTTCTGAGGCAAACGGTGAGAGGGATGCAGGAAGTTCGGCGCCGGCCATTTTAGCGGTGGAACAAAAAGGCCAGCGTTTATTTTCAGGAGGTTTTATGTCAGAGTTAAGGCAAAATGTGATCACCAGAGAATGGGTGATTATAACGCCTGAGCGAGCGAAGCGGCCGGATCAGTTCGTTAGGGATAAAGTCGCTGCCCCTCCACTTCCGATGTCCGTGCCGGATTGTCCCTTCTGTGTCGGCAATGAGCATCTCACGCTGGACGAATCGTTCAGAATTGCGGACAATGAGAACTGGCGGGTCAGGGTAATAGCGAATAAATTCCCGGCTTTGACGGGGCGGGGTGAACGTGTAAGGAAGGTGGACGGCATCTACCGTTCCATGTCGGCCGTCGGATTTCATGAAGTGATAGTTGAGCATCGGCTCCACAACATGACGGCGGCACTCATGACGGAGGAAGAAGTCGCGGACATTCTGAAAGTCTACCGGCAGCGTTACAGAACGATCCGGAAAGATAACCGTATCGAGGCGATAATCATTTTCAAGAATCACGGCGAGGCGGCGGGTACGTCAATCGTGCATCCTCATTCGCAGCTGGTCGCCACGCCGATTGTACCGAACCAGATCAGACACAGGATGGACGAAGCCATAAGGTACTTTGACGACACCGGTGAATGCGTTTGCTGCAAAACCGTTCAGGATGAGATCAACGCTAAGGAAAGAATAATATTTCAGAGCAAGAATTTCGTGGCGTTGATACCGTACGCGGCACTATCGCCGTTCCACACCTGGATATTTCCACTCAGACATGTTTCCTCATTCGACGAGACTAACGATGCGGAGATCAAGGATCTTGCGAAGTGTCTGAGAATAGTCCTCGCGAAACTCTACTACGGGCTGAATAACCCCGACTTCAACTACTCAATCCGCTCCGTGCCGACACGCGATCTCCACACCGAGTATTTTCACTGGTATCTCACAATAGTTCCCAGAGTTTCAAGGACCGCGGGGTTCGAGATCGGGAGCGGAATGTACGTGAATACTGCCCTGCCCGAAGAGAGCGCGGAATTCCTCCGCAAGGTGGATGTGCCGGATTCAACAAGAGGTTCGGTGATACCCCTATTCGAGTAGCATGGCCGCCGGATCCTCGATGAACTCTTTCACCTTCACGAGGAACTGCACCGATTCGCGGCCGTCGACGATCCGGTGATCGTACGTCATCGCGACATACATCATCGGCCTCACGACAATCTGTCCGTTCTGGACTACGGGTCTCTCCGAAATCTTGTGAAGCCCGAGAATGGCGACCTGCGGTGGATTGAGTATCGGAGTGCTCATCATCGAACCGAAAACTCCTCCGTTCGTGATCGTGAACGTTCCGCCTCGAAGATCGTCGAGAGTCAGCGTGCCGTTGGCCGACTTGTCCACAAACTCTTTTATCGCCATATCTATTTCGGCGAAAGTCATCCGGTCAGCGTTTCTCAGAACCGGCACGACTAATCCTTCTTCTGCTCCGATCGCAACTCCAATGTCATAATAGTATTTGTAAAGAATATCGTCTCCGTCGATCTGGGCGTTCAACCGGGGGAACTCTCTCAGCGCGGCGATCACGGCTTTTACGAAGAATGAGACTATCCCGAGATTGATCCCATATTTCTGCTTGAATTGATCTTCGTATTTTCTCCTTAGCTCCATTACCCGGCTCATGTCGATCTCGTTGAAGGTCGTGAGCATTGCGGCGGCTTGCTGCGCTTCCACCATACGGCGTGCTATCGTCTTTCGCCGCATGGACATCTTTACCCGTTCTTCGCGTCCCTTGCCTTCCAGTGCCGGCTGTCTCGATTGCCTCCCGTTTTCCGGCCCGCGGCCTGGGGAGGCAGCCTGTTCCGGAAGTCTATTACCGGCCAGGTACTCTTCCACATCATGCTTGGTCACTCTTCCGCCAAATCCGGAGCCGGCCACCTGGGACACTTTGAGCCCGCTCACCGCCGCGACCCGTTTCGCGACAGGAGTGGCTTTTTCCTTTCCAGCGTCCGGCTCTTTTTCCGCAGCCTCAATCGATTCACGTCCCGATTCTATGCGCGATTCCTGAGAAAGTGCCTCTTCTTTTTCCCTGGCAGCTGCGGCGGGCTGTGTGGAAGAATCCACCTCAGCAATCACGTCGCCTATGTGAACAGTGGCTTCTTCCGGCGCAACTATTTTCGTGAGCACGCCTGCACCCTGTGCGGCTACTTCTACGTTCACTTTTTCGGTTTCGAGCTCTACCAGTATATCCCCGATCTCGACTTTATCGCCTTCCTTTTTAAGCCAGTGTGCGATTCGTGCTTCGACAACAGACTCACCGAGTGCGGGAACGACTATCGTGTTCTTCATCTCTAATACCTTTTATGAATTCAGAAGACTATTTGCGGCTTTTACCTGCGCAGACGCTTCCCTGGAGATGTCGCTTCTGAAAGCGTTCTCGATAATTTCCGCGTGATGCGCAGAGTGGAGGGCCGTGGACCCTTCCGCCGGACTGGCGTTCGGTGTTCTCCCGACGTACCGCACGGGGAACCTCGTCCCGAGAAGATCCGCGAGGAGCGGACGCACATAATTCCACGCACCCATGTTCTGCGGCTCTTCCTGGACCCAGATGATCTCTTCCGCCTTCCTGTAACCCTTCAACGTCGATCTTAATTCCTCGGCGGGGAACGGATAAAGCTGTTCAATCCTGACTATCGCCGTCTCTTCATTCGATACCCTGAATTTGCTCTCCGACAGGTCGACAAATATCTTCCCGCTGCAGAGCAGGAGCCGTTCCGCCGTATTTCGGAGTGAAGAGGACTTCGGATCGTCGAGGACCGGTTCCCATCTTCCTTCAAAAAGTTCTCTCGGCGACGATGCAGTGCGCGGGTGCCTGAGCAGTCCTTTCGGAGTCATCACCACAAGTGGGAGGGGGTCGGTCTTCAGGAGGAGCGCCTGCCTTCTAAGCAGATGGAAATACTGCGCGGCAGTGGTGCAATTCGCGATCCTGATATTGGTTTCGGCCGCGAGTTCCAGGAAACGTTCGAGGCGTCCGCTGGAGTGGTCAGGTCCCTGTCCCTCGTACGCGTGAGGAAGAAGGAGAACAAGCGAAGGCGTTTGTCCCCATTTTGCTCTCGCTGACGTTATGAACTCGTCAACCATCGTTTGAGCGTTATTTATGAAGTCTCCGTACTGTGCTTCCCAAAGCACGAGGCGACCGGGTTCCTGTACGTTGTAGCCGTATTCAAATCCGATTGCGGCGTTCTCCGTAAGCGGGCTGTTGTAGGCTTCGAACGATGCCTTTGACATGTCGAGTGATTCCAGCGGAGTATAAACATTCCCGTGCTTCACATCGTGAAGTACAAGGTGTCTGTGGCTGAAGGTGCCTCTCTCCGAATCCTGTCCGGTGAAACGGATTGGAATTCCGTCCTCGAGTATGGATGAAAAGGCGAGCATTTCCGCCGAAGCCCAGTCGATCGTCGGGCCGTCGGCATTGTCGAAGATATGTTTCCTTTTGTCCAGTGTGCGCTCGAGTTTCGGGTGGGCGGTAAAATCTTTTGGGAGTGAAGTCAGCTTTTCGTTCAATTTCCTCAGTCGTTCCTGGCTGACCTGTGTCTTGACTCGTCTTGCGGCGCCTGAGGGAGGGACTGCGGGTCGTGGTTCGATCAATGCTTTATCGGGTTCCAGCGACGTTAGGGCAGCCTGAAGCTTTTCGAACTCTGCCTTCACCATCGCATCCGCTTCGGCGGCGCTCAGGAGTTTGCGCTCGACGAGAGCTGTGGCCCATTTTTGCCTGACTGTCGGAAGCTGCCGGATCGTCTCGTACATGAGCGGCTGAGTGAAGGTCGGCTCGTCGCTCTCGTTGTGGCCATGCCGCCTGTAGCCGACAAGGTCGATGAGGAAATCCTTATGAAACCTTTCTCTGTATGCCGATGCTATCCGGATGGCCTCGGTACAGGCGGCGGGGTCGTCGGCGTTCACGTGAATAATCGGAATTTCAAAACCTTTCGCGAGGTCGCTTGCGTACTTTGTACTTCTCGTCTCGCCGGGGGTGGCGGTGTAACCCAGTTGGTTATTGGTGATAATATGAACCGTGCCGCCGGTCGCATAGCCATCGAGCCTCGAAAAATTCAGTGTCTCCGCCACGATGCCCTGGCCGGGAAACGAGGCGTCGCCGTGAATCAGGACCGGGAGTGTGACGCTCGGATCGAATAGAGGTTTACCGGCGGCCCGAGTATCGGATCCGGCTGCGCGCGCCATTCCTTCGATGACCGGGTCGATGGCCTCGAGGTGGCTGGGATTCGGTGCGAGAAATATGGAAGCGCTTTGCACGGAACCGTTCTTCTGCATCTTAAGCGCCCCGATATGATATTTCACGTCACCGGTCCAATCGAGATCCGCGCGGGAGTGTTTCTGGCGCGCCGGATCCTTGAACTCGGCCAGGATTGCCGAGTAGGGGAGCTGCAGAACATGTGCCAACACATTCAACCTACCGCGGTGTGCCATGCCGATAATTATCGCTTTTGTTCCTTTGCGTGTCGCGAGAGATACCAGTTCGCCGAGCATCGGGACCAGCATGTCGACGCCTTCGATAGAGAACCTGAATTTTCCCGGAAAAGATCTCTGTAGAAACTGTTCGAAGACTTCGGCTTTCGTCAGTTCTTCAAGCAATTCTATCTCGTCAACCGGCATTGCAGGCGGGGCGAATTGTTTCCCCTCGATGGCATCGCGGAGCCAGAATCTTTCATCCGCAGCGTGAACGTGTTCGAAGTCGAATCCGATAGTGGAAGTATAGATTGCGGTGAGCGCCTCGACCGCCTCCAGGGCATTTGCGGTGCGCATTGCGATCGGTCCGCCTACCAGGTCGGCGGGAAGAGTCCGAAGCCAATCGTCGTTAAGACCATGGGAGTCCTTCCCGACGATCGGATCGCCGGCGGGGAGAAGTCCGAGGGGGTCCAGTTTTGCGGCGAGATGCCCGAACTGCCTGATGTCCTGAGCCAGCCTCGCGACGGAGAGGATTACCTCCCAATTCTCATGAGAGGGCTTCTGTGAATCCGCGCCGCGCACGGGAGATCGTTCCTGCGTCGGCTTCCACTTAAGGAAAAGCTCCCTGACTTCCGGATCGACCGAGGATGGATCGTTCAGAAATTTATCGTAAAGTTCTAAGACATAGCCGGCATTCGGTCCGTAGAACTCTCTAAGGATGTCCATATTGGTTCATCGATTTTTTTATATTTGTTCAGCCGGGCAGCAGGAACCGCAATACGCTCGATTGCATGCATGAAGATGCAATAAGGGTCACTCTGGCATTCCGTCTGCCGACGTATAGAATTATTTCTCGCTTTCGTCCACAATAAGTATAACACAAAACCGGATTTTTTTCATCTAACGTCGGTCACAAACCTCAATATCACGTTCGTTGCATAAAAAGGAGGGTTTGGTTAACTTTTGCGAGCTAAAATCTTCAAAGGAGATAATGATGGCATACCAACCTAGACCACCTGAAGGATGGCTCAAGACTAATCTGAAGTATTACAAGCATCAGGGCAGTTGGGCGTGGATACTTCACCGTATAACCGGTGTCGGGCTCACGGCGTATATCTATGTCCACATTTACGCGCTCACTTCGTTAACTCAAGGCGAAAAGGCGTTCGACGATGAAATGAAATTGTTTTCTACTCCTGTGTTCAAGGTCCTGGAGTGGCTTCTGTTTTCGCTCGTGCTTTATCACGCGTTCAACGGCGTTAGGATTGTTCTAGTCGACTGGGCGAACGGCGCGAGGTATCACAAGAAAATTCTTGCCGTGGTATACGGACTCGGAGTAGCGCTCTTCATCGGGATGGGAATCCTGATGTTCAGGGAGCCGATCGCTAACATGTTTGCTTCTTTAAGGTGAGGTGAGAAATGTATAGACATACTGGTTCAAGAGGAAGCGGTGCACCCGGGTGGGTGCTGCAGAGAATTACCGGGCTTTTGCTTGTCATCGTCGTCATCGGGCATTACTTCGTTATGCATGCCGATCCGGCGAGCGGTCATACATATGCCGCTGTCCTTGCACGGATGCATCATCCGTTCTGGAAAATGTTCGATCTGACGTTCATTACTGTTGGGTTGTGGCACGGCCTCAACGGAACATGGGGGATCTTTCGCGACTATAAGATGAAACCCGCCGTCAGTCTGACGATCTACGGTATTATTATTCTGTCGGGAATAGCCTTCTGGGTTCTCGGCGTCAATACCATTCTTTCTTTCTAAACTTGTCCCGACTTCGTG
>JAJYJD010000156.1 GCA_021789755.1 Bacteroidota bacterium | reverse complement strand
GTTGGTGGTGTATGATATGTTAGGTCGAGAAGTTGCCAGACTAGCTGATGAGCAGATGGCCGCCGCCTACCACGCAGTGACATGGAACGCCAGCGGAAAAGCGAGCGGGGTTTATATCTACAGACTTGAGGCGGGTAATACCGTACAGGTGGAGAGAATGATTCTAATGAAGTAATGGCCTGTTCCCCTATCCCGCTTAGCGAAGAGTCCCGTCTTTCGACGGGACTCTTTTTGTTTCGCCTGCCCTTAGCAGCCCCCCTGGATTTTCCTCTTGATAATCGTTTTCACAGGCTTGTTCTTCGCGTCGGCGATCATCTTGAGAATCGTAACCCGCGCGCTTTCGCGAAAGTCCTTCACGTCCGCGTCCCAGCGCGAGCCGGTCGGAACAAAGGTCGCCGAGTCGAGAATTGTGTTTTGAAAAGCGCTGATCCCGCCGCGGAGAACTGCGAGGTTTTCGTAGCCCAGCTCATGGAGAAGGTAATAGGCTGTCCTCTCGTCGGCTTCATTGTCTCCGACCACGACTTTCTTCACGTGTCTCTGCGAGAACGCGGCGATCCAGTCTTTACCGAAGAAGTCGCTACGTTGAACGTTATAGGAGCCGGGAAGTGAAAGCTTCGCGAACTCAGCAGGCGTCCGGATGTCTATGACCTTCACGTTCGGCTCGCGGTCGACGATGCGAAAAGCGAGCTCGTCAACTGCCATCGTGTCCACCGGATGAACAGCGGCATAGGCCGGGTCGGTTACTTTGTCTATCAGGCTCGTCTTGTGACCCGGCATAAAAATGAAGATGACTCCCAACACCACGGCGAAAGTCCCGGCGGCCGCGTGCTTGAGCGGCTTGAACTGCAGCGACGGAGCCGAGTCCTTGTTGACGCGTTTCTCTATTATTGTCGTTACGGCGAACGCCACGACCGCGACGGCTATGAGGAGGAACGCGAAGAGTCCCTGCGACATGCCGAGCGAATCGAATACCTTGACCGCGCCGAGCGAGGTCGACGTGTAGAAATTCTCGTAGAGCGGGAAGAGCTCACCGAAAACTAGTACGCCGAGGAGCCCGCCGCCGACGAAGAACATCGCGTCGACCTTTCCTATCGCGGCCGCGCATACGCTCGTACCGGGGCAATAGCCGCCCAGTATGAAGCCGACGCCCATAATCACACCGCCCACTATCGCGGGGACGAGCCACGTGGGGTTGACGTAGATTATGTCGGTGTCGAGCAACCCGTAGTGGCCGAGTATTAAAATGCCGCTCATCGCGGTGACCGCTGCCGTGAAGAATACACGGAGCACGGTGAAGTCATAGCCGTAGAAAACCCCGGCGAGCCTTCTCGACGACGAGAAGCCGGCCTGCTCGAGAACGAAGCCGAAGGCTATGCCGAGGAGCAGCGCGACTACGAGATTCAGTTGATCCGAAATCAGATCAGGTACGAATGGTCCCATGATTACACCTCTCCTCTCATAACCATAATTTCCGGCCGAAGTACGCGACAAGGTACCCGCTGCCGAAGATTGATAACATTGCTATAAAACCCGCCGTCGACAGGACGGCCATGCCGCTCAGAGCCGCACCGCTGGTGCAGCCGCGCGTGAACTGCGCGCCGAGTCCGAACAGAGCTCCACCGAGAACGGCGAAAACCCAGCGCGTCTTTGGTTTTATTCCGGGTCCCTTCTCGGTCACGAATTTCAGCCGGTCGGAGACCAGTCCCGAGATGAACCCGCCGATGAGAACGCCGACGATCTCGAATACGAGCCACGACTTCAGCGGATTTTCCTTGCCGGGTCCGGCGTAATTACCGAAGAACGGGTTTGCCTCAGTGTGTTTGGGCGCGACGGCATCGGAGATCGCAACTGTCAAATCCTTGATCGCCCCGCTCGCACCGAGCCCGCGGCCCGTTATGAAAATTGTTGCCAGCAATACGAGTCCGAGAAAAAAGCCGGCAAGATACGGATTCATATATTTAGTGTTCATTTTGCAACCTCACCTATTTGGGGTGTACCGACTTCAACCTTTTGAATTTCTTTCTCGTCTTTTTCAGGCACTTCCTCGTATCCGGTTATCATCGCCTTCAGATTCGACGTTACGGTTTGTCCCGTTGTAATGAGGTAGAGATGCGCGATAAAGAAAGTGACGAGGAGGAATGCGCCGATCGTATGGAGTACCGCCACGTTTTGCAGCCCGCTGATGTTTAATCCGAGGACTTCGTTCCGCTGCGGGTAGCGGTAGAACATGTAGATCAGCCCGGTGACCACCATCGTCGGTATGATTAGCGCCTTGAGGCCGGCGTAGACGAGCTTCTGAAGCGGGTTCAACTTGCTGAGAACCGTTTTTTTTGTTGGGTGCGGCGCGTTCCTGAATATCCCGAAGATGTAGTAATCTGCCTGCGAGCGCATGTTTTTCCAGGTGGGGAGGTACTGCCGCCACTCGCCCTTCGTGAAATGCCAGAAGATGGCGAACGCTATCAGTATTATGAAGCTCCAAGCAGCGATCTCGTGATACTGCACCGCGTTTTCGTAACCGAAGAACGTGAAGGCGCCGTGGATTTCAAATCCTGTTACGCCGAGGAAAATTATGAGAAGTGCCTGCATCCAGTGCCAGAACCTCTCGAACCTGTGATATATGTATTCTTTTTTCATTTCAGACGTTCCTTTTCCTTTTGCGGCTGACGACGAGTCGTGCGCCGCCGTGCATGAAAACCCCGCCGAGCGTGATCGCCATGAGTCCCACCCCGATTCTCTCAACCCACGGATTGTAATCGCGCCCCGGCATGTAGAACCCGCCGACATCGGCGAGGCGCCCGTCGTTACGCGTGTGGCATTCGCCGCACTGTACTGCTTCTTCCTTCGGCGATACCATGTGGTTTATCGGCCAGTACATCCTCGTCTCGGTGAAACCGTAATGACCGCTGTACGGAAGATTGACTGCCTTCATCCCGACTTCGGCGGCGCGCTCCCAGTTGAAATCGCCCCAGAAGCCGCCGTCACCTTTTTTCGCCGAGTAAAGCTTCGGCTGTATCAGATAATCGTTCTGAGTGTCATAGATTTGTTTGGCTATGTGAATCTTTACCGGATAGATCTTGGAATCGGGGTCGTTGTAGCTTCCCATCAGGTGGTTCATGTCGAGCGGCTTCGAGGGATCGAACCTGTCGCCGAGAAGGTAGTGGGTCGCCGTTCCGTTGAACCAAACGTAACTCGGTTTCACATCCTTTTCCCATTTGAACGCGCCCTTGATGGACATATAAATGTCCGTCCCATTTGAATCCTTGAGTTCAAACGGTTTGCCGTCCTTCAGTTTGCCGGCTTTCGACCAGTCCCAGAACATTTTCGTCGGATTGACCTTGGCGTATTCGGGTATATGGCAGGTCTGGCATGCGACTTTGAGCGTGTGGTCGTTAAGCACGTTGTCCTTGTGCGGCAGGGAGCCGTGGCAGGTTTCGCACTGGACCCGGTTGCGGTTCATCGAGGAGACGGAATACATCTTTCCGAGCATCTGATGCTTCTGCGCGGTGTGGCAGTCGACGCACTGCATGTTGACGCCGTCGTCAGCCATATGAACGTCGACTTCGCGTGTCGGATCGAACAACGCCTCTTCCAGGTCGCCGTGCTTCACGTTGTTCCCGCCGCCGCCGAAGAAGTGGCAGGCACCGCAGTCAGATCGTGTCGGCTTACCGACGTGCTGAGCTACGTAGGTTAAGTTGACCGACGTGTCCGGCATGCCGGCGCCCTCGTTCATCTTGGCATAGGTACCGCTGTTGTCATGGCATGCGAGGCAATCGACATCGAGCGAGTCGCTGAAGTACGCCTTGGTGTCGGCGTAGCCGTAACCGGCATGGCACCGTGTGCAGCTTTGCTCGTTGGTCGTGATGCCGATGCAGAAGTTGTTGAGTATGTTCCTTTTGCCGATCGCTCTTATTCCTTTGCCGACGATGTATTCTGTCCGTTCAAATTGCCAGTGGTTTGAGTGCATGACTTCCGCTGCGCGTCCGTTGTGGCAGGAGATGCATGCCGCGGTTACGTCCTGCGGGCGCTTGAATTTCTTTTTGAGTTCGGGGAACAAGGAGTGATCAACAGATGGTTGCCTTTTCGCGGAGTACTCTTCCTTCAACTTTGTGAGAGAAGGGGTATCGGAACTGTTCTTGTGAAGCGCTGTGAAAACCATGCCCGCGAAAACGCCCAGAATAAAGAGAGTAAGAAAGATTCTTTTCATGTTTCGTTTTCCTGTTGCCTGTAATTTTCGGGTTGTGGTAAGAGGTCCTGGTAGATCAGAGTTTTAATGTTTTCGCACGTGCCGGAGAGCTTGTAAACTTTGCAGGCACGGCAGTCGAGATCCGCGCATGAGTTGCCGTTATGCTTATACGTCCAGCATCCACCGCTTCCCCTCAGAAAGGCGGGACATTTCTTCCTCTGCTCTTCGGGACATTGAATGTGAGACCAGCATGGAACCATCGACTGCATCCGTCTTATTCCTTCGATCGAGATCTTGAGCTCGTTAATAGCTGAACGTATGCATTTCAAGCGTTCGATATCGCTCTCAGAATAAATTCGCTGGCCGCTTTCTGATTTAGTTATTATCACCAATCCGTGGCGTTCATACAGCCTGATAGTCTCGACTGAGACTCCCAGTCTCCCCGCGACCTCGCGAATAGCGTATACCGGTTTTTCTGTGTCTTCTGTTTCCATGCTGTATTTATAAATACAAGCGGTATGCCCAAATTTCTGCGGTTTTTTAGAGCGTTTTCCTCGTCTAAAGGGGAATAAAGTCACAGCTGTAAAATCTTTAAGCAGGTGCACTGCCACAATCTACACCAAGACGCTCCCGGCAAACCATCTCCTCGCTTCCCGGCATGAATTGGGGGTTTTCATCATCTTTTGCTGTAAGCTTTTTCACCGCCTCTTCATCCAATGCCAGGGCGCTTCTCGGCATATGTCGTAAGTTGGAACTTTCGCGCTTGTTCTGAGCTTAGGAATAGGCAGGAGTAAAATGTTAATACTGATTGGATTCGCTTTTCTGGCGGGATTGGTGACGATTCTCGCGCCGTGTATCTGGCCGATACTTCCGATCATTCTTTCCGCGTCGGTCGCAAGTAAAGGGCATAAGAGGCCGCTCGGCATAACGCTCGGAATAATGCTGAGCTTCGGATTTTTCACGCTGGCGATTTCGTATCTGGTCAAATTATTTCATTTCGATCCGAACTCGCTCCGGTTTGTCGCGGTCTTTGTCATCGGGTTTCTCGGTCTGACGATGGTTGTCCCCGCGCTTTCGAGGGCGGTGGAGGGATTCATCAGCAGGCTGAGCAGCTACTTCGGACAAAGATCGAAACAGGGAAGCGGGTTCGGCGCGGGATTTCTGACGGGACTTTCGCTCGGAATAGTCTGGTCGCCATGCGCCGGTCCGATCCTCGCGACCATAGCGACTCTCGCCGCGACCGGAAGAGTCACGTTCACCGTCGTCCTTGTGACCGCTGCCTATGTCACCGGCGTCGGAATACCCCTTTTCATTTTCGCGTATGGTGGACAGAGCATCATAACGCGAACCCGTTTCCTTTCGGCTCACCTCGGAAGGATACAGCAGAGCTTCGGAGTTGTCATGCTACTCACGGCCCTGGCAATCTATACGAACTACGACAGGTACATCGAGACGAAGTTGCTGAACGCCTTTCCGCAGTTCAGCACGACGCTGAACGGATTCGAGAGCGACAGCTCGGTGACCCGTCAGCTGAACGTCCTCAAGGGAGTAAAGCCCGTGAAGTATGTCGACCCATCTCAGGGCGATTTGTTCAACGCGAACTACAAGGCACCGGACTTCGTCGGCGTAACGAAGTGGCTCAACACGGATGGCCCCATTTCGATAAGGAGCCTGAGAGGAAAAGTGGTGCTGGTGGATTTCTGGACTTACACATGCATCAACTGCATCAGGACGCTCCCTCATGTAACCGCTTGGTACGACAAATATAAAGACCAGGGTTTCGTGGTGATTGGCGTACACACGCCAGAGTTTCAGTTCGAGCACAACACGGACAACGTCCTTAACGCGATAAAGATGTACAACATCCACTATCCCGTCGCGCAGGACAACGATTACTCGACCTGGAATAACTACAACAACGAGTACTGGCCCGCCGAATATCTCATCGACGCGAACGGTGTGGTGAGGAGGACGCACTTCGGCGAGGGCGAGTACGACAAGATGGAAACTGCGATCCAGGATCTTCTCCGGCAGGCCGGCCAGAATATAAGTTCCCCTCTTTCAAACATACCGGACCAGACTCCGGAAGGGGAGCAATCCCCCGAGACATATCTCGGAGCTTACAGGATGGAGTACTATTATCCGTCGGGCACGCTGCGCACGGGCAATCGGGAATTCGTGCTCGCGAAAACGCCCGGCATGAACTCGTTCAGCCTGGGCGGCAATTGGGACATTCGAAAGCATGAGGCGGTTTCCGGAGCGAACTCAGAGCTGAACTATCATTTCTACGCCGACAAAGTATTTCTCGTCCTCCGTCCGGGAACGGCTGGCGTCGGCGCGAAGGTGAAGGTCTTCGTCGACGGGAAGCCTGTGGATGATACGAACGCGGGCTCGGATGTGAAGGACGGCGTTGTCACGATAGACTCGGCACGGCTGTACACGCTGGTGAATCTCCACGGTAAGCCGGGCGCGCACGTGTTGAAGCTTGAATTTGAGACTCCCGGCATTGAGGCGTTCGCGTTCACTTTCGGCTGAGTAGACCGGCCTCTAATTTACCCTTCTTTGGGAGAAGGATGTCCCGGCGGTTCCTCTCCCTTGAAGGGAGAGGATTAAGGCGAGGGGGATTCCCGGCGACGGCCGATGATTTTCCCCGGTGTCAAGACCCATACTGTGACATGGCAACAGCAAGCCGGACAACGAGGAGTGCAATTTTGAAAGAGGGAATTGAAATTATGAAGAGTATATCGGTCATATTGTTGGCAATCGCCGTCGGCGGAGTCGGTGCCGTGCTAAGCAGGGGAACAGGTGAAAAGCCGGGGCCGACCGAATCAAACGGCAAGATCGTCTCGGGCACGTTCGACACAAGCGAATTCAAATCGGACGCCGAGTGGAAGAAGCTCCTGACACCGTTTCAGTATTACATCATGCGCGAAGCCGGAACCGAAGCCCCATACAGCGGTAAGCTGGATCAAGAGTTCGGGCCCGGCACGTACTACAGCGCGGCTACACATCAGCCGGTATTCAGCTCGAAGACCAAGTTTCACTCAGGTACGGGGTGGCCAAGTTTCTGGGCGCCGATAAATCAGAACGCTGTCGTTCTTCGCTGGGATTACGGTTTACCCGGCGAACCGCGCCTGGAAGTCCTCGACAGGGCCGGCAACCATCTCGGTCACGTCTTCGACGACGGTCCGCCGCCGACCGGAAAAAGGTATTGCATGAATTCCGCGGCGCTGATATTTATACCGGATAGCGGAAGGTAGAACACCCAAATTTCCGTTTTGCAGCCGGATCGATTATAGACGAACCCCAGATCGCCGGAACGGGTTCTGTTATCTTCACCGGTTCAGAGTTCGGCAGCGGAGTTTGTTTATGCCGCCTGACAGCCCCGGGGGCAAACATAGTCCGGAAGAAGGTTCAGTTGAGGCAGTTGTAACAACCTTATCGCATTGAATTTGTAACTGAGCCTGGGTATCTTTTCCGTTGACAAACGATCAGGGCTAAAGTTGTGCTATGACGGAACACAATAGTTACAGCTCAATTCATCCAAAAATTTCCGATTCCTTTCCATCCTCCCCCATCAACCCAGCATCGAGAGGTTAATATGCCAACCGAGACAGTTCTCCAGCGGTTCCTCCGTTACGTCGTCATAGATACGCAGTCGAAGGAAGATTCCGATTCGTACCCGAGCACTGCAAAACAACTCGACCTCCTCAAGCTCCTCGCGAAAGAGCTGAAAGATCTCGGTGTGCCGCAAGTCGGGATGGACAATTACGGTTACGTGATGGCGACAATCCCGTCGAATGTCAAGAAATCTGTTCCGGTTATAGGACTCATCGCGCATGTCGACACTTCGCCTGAAGTGACCGGAGCGAACGTGAAGCCGCAGGTGATCAGGGAATATAAAGGCGGCGATATCGTTCTCCCCGGCGACCCGAATATCGTCATTAAGGAATCCGAAAACCCCTCGTTGAAGCTCGCGCTGGGAAAGAGCATTGTGACCACCGACGGGACGACCCTTCT
>JAJYJD010000155.1 GCA_021789755.1 Bacteroidota bacterium | reverse complement strand
CATTCTGTACCGGAGCGCCTTCTCGAGGGCTTTGAGTCCGCCGCTTTCAGGCAATCCGAATTCCGACTTGATCCTTTTAGCCTCTGCGACAGCGAAGCGCTCCCAGGCTCTCGTATCGAGCTCAACAGCGGTGTCCATTCCAAATTTCTCTTCGACGGCCAGAAACCAGCTTCCATCATGCGCAAGCCAGTTTTTTGCAAACATCTTGAGAGCTTTCAGAAGCTCCTCATGTGAAAGCTTTTCGAAGTGTTCCATGGCCTTACTATAACCAAAGGCCCTTTCTGCTTCAATACGCCCTCTGCAAATCGAAGTTTGTCCCTATGAAATCAGCGGCAGGATTATTAAAATAAACGGAAAGACGGATTCTGAAGGATAGACTGAACCCGGTCTGAGATGGTTATTTGGATGTAAAGAGACAGAATGTTTCACAAACACAATTTATTCCGCATCTGTATCACATCGGAGAAGGCCTGTATACACGCAGGCGATCATGTCGAGATAATCCATTCTAATTTAAACCCAGGAGGAAAAATGGAAAGGGATTCACAGACGCCGGGACTTTTCGCTCGATGTCTGAAAGCACATTGCAGTATTCACCGACTCGCGGGGCTGATAATTCTGCTGGCGATGTCGACCGCGATATTTTCCGCTACAAACGTCCGGGCCGGGCAGGAGGCGACCTCATCCGGTGAGACCGTTCTCCGCTCGACACTGAAGAACGGACTCCGCGTGGTGATCGTCCGGAATCCTCTCGCACCGGTCGTGACTACCGAGATAAACTACCTGGTTGGTTCCGACGAGGCGCCGGCAGGATTCCCCGGAACGGCACACGCGCTGGAACACATGATGTTCCGCGGAAGTCCGGGTTTGTCCGCTTCACAGCTCGCGGACGTCACCGCGGCAATGGGTGGAGACTTCGATGCCGATACCCAGCAGATGGTGACGCAATACTTCTTCACAATTCCTGCTGAGGACCTCGACGTCGCGCTTCACATCGAGGCGATAAGGATGCGCGGCATTCTCGGTACAGACAGCCTGTGGGACAAGGAACGAGGTGCCATCGAGCAGGAAGTCGCACAGGACCTTTCCAATCCGCAGTATGTGTTTTTCACAAGACTCCTCGATGCGATGTTCAAGGATACGCCCTACGCGCACGACGCACTGGGAACACGCCCGTCGTTCGACAAGACGACAGGTGCGATGCTCCAGAACTTCCACAAGACCTGGTATGTCCCGAACAATGCCATACTCGTGATAGTCGGGGATGTGGTCCCTGAGAAAGCCCTTGCTGAGGTGAAGAAGCTTTTCGAAAACATTCCGTCCGGGAAACTGCCTGTGCGGCCGAATTTCGATTTCTCCAACGTGAAGGCGGACACAATGAATCTGACGACCGACCTTCCATACGGTCTGGCTGTCATCTCATACAGGTTCCCCGGCACGAACAGTCCTGACTACGCTGCCGCTCAAGTACTATCCGATGTCCTCAGCAGCCAGAGAGGTAATCTGTATGCGCTCGTTCCGGAAGGAAAAGCTCTGTACGCGGGCTTCCAGTATTACGCGATGCCCAGGTCCGGCCTTGGATTTGCCCTCGCGGCTTTTCCGAAGGGGTATGACACAGGCAACCTGGTAAAAGAAATAAACGACATACTCGTGTCTGAATTGAAGAACGGTGTCTCCGCCGATCTCGTCGAAGCATCGAAGCGGCATGAAATATCGGACGCCGAGTTCCAGAAAAACTCCGTCTCCGGACTGGCACAGGCCTGGTCCGATGCGGTGGCGGTGGAGCATCGCAACTCGCCCGATGACGATCTAAAAATGATGGAGAAGGTGACGGTCGACGACGTCAACCGTGTGGCGAGAGAGTTCATCAATCCGGAACATGCGATAGTTGCCGTGTTGACGCCGCAGGCTTCGGGCAAACCGATTTCGTCGAGCGGATTCGGCGGTGCTGAATCGTTCGCGCCGAAGGAAACCAAAGGTGTCACGCTGCCGAAGTGGGCTGAGGCCGCGGTCGGACGTCTGTCGATTCCTCATTCAACAGTCAACCCGGTCGTGTCCATGCTCCCGAACGGCATAAGGCTCATCGTGCAGCCGGAAACGATCAGCAAGACTGTGACCGTAATTGGCACCGTAAAGAGCAACCCGCTGCTTCAGACCCCCGAAGGGAAAGATGGCCTCAGTGGAATGCTCAACCAGCTTTTCGAGTACGGTTCGACAACCCTCGACCGCATAGCGTTTCAGAAGGCCCTTGATGACATCGGCGCCAATGAATCCGGCGGTTCGAGTTTCTCGCTGAGCGTTCTGAGCAACAACTTCGACAGGGGAGTCCAGCTTCTTGCCGACAACGAGCTGCATCCGGCGCTTCCCGAGATGGCTTTTAAAATAATCCAGCGCCAGACTGCTGCCACAGTTGCTGGACAGCTGGAGAGTCCGGACTATCTCACTACGCGTGCGCTTCACGTGGCCCTATATCCCACAGGGGACCCTACTCTCCGCCAGACGACACCCGAGACCGTGGATTCGGTTACAATGCAGGACGTGAAGGATTACTACGAAAAGGTGTATCGTCCAGATATGACGACGATTGTTGTCATTGGAAACATTTCACCGGACACGGCAAAAGCGGTGATTGCGAAATTCTTCGGTGACTGGAAGGCGAGCGGACCCAAACCGGAGACCGATCTTCCAACGACGCCGCTCAGCAAGCCGTCGACTGCGGCCGTGCCCGACCAGAGCAGGGTGCAGGACAGAGTCTATCTCGCGGAGACGCTCGGATTGACGCGATCAAATCCCGATTATTATCCGCTTCAGCTTGGGAATCATGTGCTCGGCGGAGCGTTCTATGCCACCAGGTTGTACAGGGACCTGCGCGAAAACGAAGGACTCGTGTATTATGTCGGCTCGAGTTTCGGGATTCAAAAGACGCGCGGCAGTTATGAGGTAAGCTATGCCTGCGATCCGGACAAAGTCGCTAAGGCACGGGATATCATCATTCGCGACCTCAAGCAGATGCAGGATACTGAAGTGACGCCGAAGGAGTTGAAACAGGCGAAGGCGCTCGTCCTCCGGGAAATACCGCTCTCCGAATCGAGCGAGAGCAGCATAGCCCGCGGACTGCTCGGCAGAGCGCTGGAAGATCTCCCGCTCGATGAGCCGATCCGTGCGGCGCATATCTACATGAAGATCAACCCGAAAGAAATCCAGAAAGCTTATGCCAAATGGCTGAGGCCGAATGACCTGGTTCAGGTGACCGAAGGCCCGGCACCGAAGTAGAGACTCGGGTGACCGTCATCTTCAGGATGGCGGTCACCTTGCTCTTCCCCGCCGGCGAAGCTAATTTACAGATGGAAAGAGTTTTTCATGGGTGAAATTGAAAGAGCATGGGGGATGGAAACAGCGGGCAAATCGTTGCTTCCAATCGAACGGATGGGAAAGCATATTTTTCTCATCAGGGGGAAGAAAGTAATGATCGATGCAGATCTGGCGATGCTGTACGGCGTAACGACAAAACAACTGAACCGGCAGGTTAATCGAGACATCGACCGTTTCCCGTCTGATTTTATGTTTGAGTTGACACCGGAAGAGAAATCTGAGCGGGTCACAATTTGTGACCGCCTCAGAAAGCCGAAATGTTCGCAGCATTTGTATTCAGCGTTTACAGGGCACGGCGCTTTCATGCTGGCTGATGTGTTGAATAATCGACGGGCAATTCAAGCGCATCTTCTGACAGTGCGCACGTTTGTTAGTCTCCGCGAGCTTCCAGCTTCGAAGGCGGAGCTGCCCTGGCGCCTCGATGCTCTTGAAGAGAAATACGAAAAACAATTCAAGGTTGGGTAGTGGCTGAGTTTGGATCTTACCGCAAACGCCCCCTTGTCATCAGACTCCTTTGAATCTGACGGACTCGATGAGCGGCATCCCGTATATCCTTCTGTAATTTTAATGTACTGGAGACGCTAAGGGGCAAAGAAGGAAATATATGAATCCCATGGAAGGGCTATATGCCAGAGACGGCAGGAAAGACGTGCTGTCGCATTTATACACATGTTTGAAGGGCTTTGCGTCCCGGTTGCTTATCCGCGGGAGAATGTTATTTCTCTTTGCGGTGAGACCCGCGGATTGAAACTGAGCCAGTATCCAGGGTCGTGTTCGATGCAACCCGACAGCTCCTTCAGGCGCCTGAGAAGCCGAAGAATCCGATCGGCTTTAAAGTCGCCGAGAGAAGCGCTCGTTACGTCATTGGATACAAATAAGGAAGACGAGAACATAATCCTCAGACAGTATAGAATCGAGAGACCGGATGAATAACTCAACCCCTTCGATGCTTAGACGAACCTTTCGCCTTCATTCATGGGAGGTCGATCAGCAAGCAAAAGCGAAACCTGACATTCTCTTCAGCATCATGCTTGACAGCGCGTGGGCGCATGCGAACAACTCAGACTTCAGTTATGAAGCCCTCCGGGAGGAGGGACAGATCTGGGTACTCTCGCGCTTTCTTGCCGTATTCCACGAACTTCCCGCCTGGGACGAAGAAATAACCGTCGAGACATGGAGCAAGGGGGTCGATAAGCTTTTCGGGCTGAGAGATTTCACGGTCCTTTCCGAATCGGGAACGAACCTTGCCTCAGCCACTTCTGCCTGGCTGGTGATAGACAGAAGAACTTCGCGGATTCAGAGAATAAATCTTGAGCACAGTGATTTCCCCGTTCAGCTCGACAGACATGCTATAGAGACGAAGCTCGGCAAGATTGAGGAGCAAGAAGCGGGCAAAACCGATTTCGAGTACGTTGTGAGGTACGGGGACATCGATGTGAATAACCATGTGAACTCATCGAGATATCTGCGGTGGATCGTCGACAGCTTTCCGAGAGCCGTACTCGATGAGAAACGCCTCGCGTCTTTCGAAATCAATTTTCTTGCGGAGGCGCAGCACGGCGACAAGGTTTACGTGACATCGGCGGATGCCGGGGATTATTATTACTGTCAGGTGATGCGCGAGAAGGACGGGGTGGAACTTTGCAGGGCAAAGATCATCTGGGAATGAGAGGGAATCAGAATTCTTTCTGGCGTGACGGTTTATCGGTGCGCTGAGAACGTCCGGCGCAGCGATTGTCAGCATAACCGTGAGCGGCCGCAAGCCTTGACAGCCCGTCGCTGGCCTGTTTTGACAGAGTACGCAGGGTTGCACTTCAGGAACCGAAGGAATAACTTTGTGCGACCTTATGATGGATAAAATCCGAGTAACCGTCTTTCTCGTTATCTCCACTGGAGCCAGTTTCGACATCAGCTATATCCCGGCGATGGCTCCGCATGATGTGGAAGAGGTGCATTCTACGCTCCGCCGATTCAAAATTCAAAATTTAAAATTCGGAATATTGTCTTGACCTGGCAGGAAGCCTGTCGCATACTTGAATTGGGAAATCCTAAGACTCTCGAGGAAGTTCGTGAGGCGTTCAGCATACAGGTGAAGGCCTGGCATCCCGACCGCTTCGAAGGCGATGAAAAGATGCAGCGGGTCGGGACGGCGAAGATGAAGCTTATAAACGAGGCATTCAAGCAGATCAAGGATAATTGGAGCCGTCGCGGTTCGTTTCACCTGCCGTATGAATTCCCGAGAGCTGCAGAACCGGCAGGCCGGAGAAGAACCGGGCCGAGAGATATAGTGACCATCCTGGAAAACGGGACATCGACGGCCAGGAAGAACAAAGTCTTACTTGCAGCACGACGAGTGCACGAGTATCTCGGCGACGCAACGATCACCGTGACTTTCTCCGACCACCGCTCCCGTGAACTGAAATTGAAAGTCGGCGAAGCTGCTACCGTAGAGTTTGGGAAATCGGCGCGGTTCGAGGTCCGGCTACTCCAGGTGCGGCAGGTATTCAAGTCCAGGCGCGGAATGCCGTTCCCGCTTTTTTACTCCGCAGCTGATTTGGCAGTGACAGGACTGTCTTGAAGGAAAGGAGTGCATGGACGGCACAAAACGATCCGAAATAAAACCCGGCATGAAGGTCTCAATCGTTCTCAAGCAGGACCAGCGAACCGGCAGGTTGACTGAAGGAATCGTTAAAGATATACTCACCAATTCTCCTTCTCATCCGCATGGGATCAAAGTCCGGCTCGAGACCGGACAGGTCGGCAGGGTTAAGGAGATCCTTGCTTAGCACATCACTCCATTAATCCACCGTTCCATTATTCCCCCCTGGATGTGGAAACATTTCCGTAATCTCCATGCGCCAAGAACATTGAGGTAACAGAAACCATGGAGTCTTTCTTCAATAGGTGCTCCGTTGCTTCTCTCACCACGATAGCCTAGATTCTCTTTGCGTAAAATATGGTATCTGGGAAGCGGCAATCCGGGAAGAGAGAGTTCGAATCTGAAATCCGCGATGGTGTGGCACGGCGCCATAAGTCGCCAATCATCAAAATCTTACAGAATAGGTCCCGACAAAATCGGGATGAGCATTCAAACATTATAAAAGCGAGATGATATCATGAACGAACAAGCTATCCAGGGTCTGAAGCCGGAGAGAGTCTGGCATTACTTCCGCGAAATCAGCGCGATTCCGCGGGGATCGAAGAATGAAAAAGCGGTCCTCGAATATATCAAGAAGACCGCCGCGGCGATGGGGCTGAAAGCAAAACAGGATAAGGTTGGGAATGTGGTCGTGAATAAGCCCGCCGGCCCCGGCAAGGAAGGCTCGCCGAATGTCGTGCTGCAGGTCCACGTCGATATGGTTTGCGAGAAGAACCGCGACGTCCAGCACGATTTTCTTAAGGAAGGTATCAAGTTCCACAGAGAAGGAAACTATATTAAGGCTGACGGCACGACGCTCGGCTCAGACGACGGGATCGGCGTAGCTTCGCTCCTCGCGCTTCTTGAGGACAAGACGCTTGTGCATGGTCCGATCGAAGGACTTTTCACCATCGATGAGGAAACGGGCCTAACCGGAGCGAACCACATCGAACCCGGATTCATCACGGGCAAGATCATGATGAACCTGGACTCCGAAGAGGAAGGCGTCTTGTATATAGGATGTGCGGGCGGACTCGATACGACGATGACAATCCCGGTGAAGCGGAAGGCCGTCACGGGCAAAGTTGCGGTTATGAATGTGATGATCCGCGGTCTTAAGGGAGGACATTCCGGCGTCGATATCCATCTCGGTCGCGCGAACGCCATAAAACTCCTGACCAGGACACTCATGGCGATCGACGCGAGCACGAAGGGAAAGATGAGACTCGTCTCCCTTGAAGGCGGCAGCAAACACAATGCAATCCCGCGTGAAGCCGAAGCCGTGATAGCCGTCCCGGCAATTGTCGAGTCCAAGGCTACGAAAGCTGCCGCCGAATGCGCGGCGATATTCAAGAATGCTTTCGGAACTACAGACCCTGACGTGAAGGTCGTCGTGGAAAAAGTGAAGAAGGCCAAACCGGCTCTCGACGACAAGTCGAAGGCTGCGGTCCTCGGCGCGCTCGATGCTCTTCCGCACGGCGTGATCAGGATGAGCAGCGATATCCCTGACCTCGTGGAAACCTCAACCAACGTTGCCGTTCTCAAGACGGCGGCAGCAGGCGTCACGATTGTGACAAGTCAGAGAAGCTCGATCGAGTCCGAAAAGAATATGATAGCATCGCAGGTCGCGTCAGTCGGCAGGATTGCCGGGGCGAAGATTAAACCAAGCGACGGATATCCGGGCTGGCAGCCGAACATGAGCTCTGCAGTGCTCGGCAAAGGGAAGGAAGTCTACCGAAACCTTTACGGTAAGGAACCTTCGGTCAAGGCGATTCACGCGGGTCTCGAATGCGGGATCATAAACGACCGTGTCGGCGGCGGAGTCGATACGATTTCGTTCGGCCCGACGATCATCGGTCCGCATTCGCCCGACGAGCGCGTGGCCATCGACAGCGTCGAGAAGTTCTACAAGTACCTGACAGAGATCGTTAAATCTGTCGCTTAGAATAATTGGGTGGCAGCCGCCTCGACGGGCCGATCACATCCCGCGGAGCGGCTGCCGGCCTCATCGTTAGGACGGATTTCACAAGTGAGGAGGAGTAATATGCCGTTTCGGGGAGTGATTTTGCTGGCATTCGCCTCAGTCGCGTTCGCTCAGAGACTTCCGGACTCCGTAAGCCGCCCCGGTGAAGTGAGCGCCCTTAACGCGTTTGTCGGGAAATGGAAGACCGCCGGAGAGATGTTCGAAACGAA
>JAJYJD010000154.1 GCA_021789755.1 Bacteroidota bacterium | reverse complement strand
GCTCGACAAATTAGCCGATTACATAAGCTACGGCGGCTCGCCGAGGGCGTCGATCAACCTGGCTCTCGGTGCAAAGGCGATGGCGTTCATAAGAAGAAGAGGCTATGTCATACCCGAGGATGTCCGTGCAATCTGCCTCGACGTTCTCCGCCACCGAATCGCGGTAACATATGAGGCAGAAGCCGAAGAGATAACGACCGAGAACGTCATCCGCGAAATCCTCAACAAAGTAGAAGTCCCGTAATAATCAAGAATTCTGAATTCTCAGTTTTTAATTCCTAATTGAGAATTTAAAATTCAAAATTTAAAATTCTCGCTATTGCGTGCTTACTAAAGAGCTTCTAAGACAAGTCAGGCAGATAGAGATCCGCACGAGAGGCCTGGTCAACCAGGTTTTCTCAGGAGAATATCACTCCGTCTTCAAGGGGAGAGGCATGGTGTTCTCCGAAGTCAGGGAGTACCAGTTCGGAGACGATATAAGGAACATCGACTGGAACGTGACGGCCCGCTTCGGCCATCCGTTCGTCAAGGTGTTCGAAGAAGAGCGCGAGCTGACGGTCATTCTGATGGTGGATATGAGCGGCTCCCTCATATTCGGCTCAGCCGACAAGACAAAACAACAAATCGCAGCGGAGATCGGTGCCATACTCGCTTTCTCCGCCCTGAAGAACAATGACAAGGTCGGGCTGATACTCTTCACCGACAAGATCGAGAAGTTTGTCCCACCGAGAAAAGGAAGGATACATGTCCTCAGGATTATCCGGGAAATCCTTTCCTTTGAACCGGAAGGAAAATCGACGAACCTCAGGACGGCGCTCGAGTACATGAACAATGCGATCAAGAAACGAAGTATCGCGTTTCTAATTTCCGACTTTATGGACGCTGGTTACGAGAAAATACTCCGCATAGTCGGAAAGAGGCACGACCTGATCGGCGTGGTTCTCAACGACCGGAGAGAGAACGAGATTCCGCCGATAGGGCTCGTCAAACTTGTCGACGCCGAAACTGGAAGGGAAAGATGGATCGACACCGCGGACAAAAGGACACGGCTTTTATTTGAGCAGGTGAGGGAAAATAACAGAGCCGAGCGGAAATCCCTGTTCCTCTCCAGCCGCCTGGACGGCATAGAGGTTCAGACGGGCGAGGACTATATAAAACCTCTCGTCCAGTTTTTCAGACTAAGAGAGAAGAGATGGTGAAAAGAACCGCCGCACTGATCGTTTTGATCCTGTCTCTCGCTTCGCCTGCGTTTTCGCAGATCACGTCCGCGAGTGCATCGACCGACAAGACAGACTACCTGGTCGGCGACTATATAAACTACAAAATTCAGGTCGGCTACAAAAAGGGCCTGACCGTCTACACGCCTGCCATCCAGGATAGCCTGAAAGGCGTCACGGTCTTAAAGCAGGAAGACCCCGTCGAGGCGGAGACCAACGGAAACGTGAGTGTCACCTACGGATACATTCTTTCCTGCTACGACTCTGCGGACGTGACGATTCCTCCCATACCGGTATTTTACCGCGCGCCGGGCGACACTTCGCTGAGCTCCGTTTCCACAAACCCTGTCGGCTTCACCGTCAGGACGGTCCCGGTCAACATGAAGGAAGGAATCAAGGACGTTAAAGCGCCGATCAGGATCCCGTTCGATTGGCGGTGGATCCTGGTTTGGATTCTCGCCGCGCTGCTCGTCGGCGGTCCGGCTTACTATTTCTATCGCAGGTACAGAAAACGCAAGGCCGCAGGAATGCCGGCAGTAGAGACTTTGCAAATATCTCCTCACGAGGCTGCGCTGAAAGCCCTGCACGAGCTCGAGCAGGCACACCTCTGGCAGAGAGGAATGATCAAGGAGTATCATTCATCGATCACGGAAATAGTAAGAAGGTATTTCGAGGAAAGGTTCAGGATGCCGGCACTGGAGCTTCCGACTTCGGAGGCGGTAGAGCTTCTCAAGAAACGTCCGGAGAGCGAGCCGGTGTGGGGCCTGACTTACAATTTCCTTTCGAACGCGGACATGGTGAAGTTTGCCAAGTTCACACCCATGAGCTCGGTGAACGAGGAAATGATGAAGCAGGCGTATGAGATCGTCAACAAGACAGCTCCGATGGACGGGGACGCCGTAAGTAAGCCCGAGAAGAGCGATGTTCAGTAACGTTACCTTCGCCTATCCCTGGATGCTCTATTTTCTCGCGGTCGTCCCGCTGATGATCATATGGCACTGGAAAATCGGCAAGGCAAAGGAGCCGTCGATCAAGTATTCGTCGCTGAACACTTTCGGGCGAATTCCGCCGTCATGGAAGGAGAGACTGAACAGGGCTCCGATGGTACTGCGCTCGCTGGCGGTCGGCCTTCTCATCGTAGCGCTTGCGAGACCGCAGAGCTTCTCTTCGAGTCAGAACATGACCACCGAAGGAATCGACATCGTATTGGCGCTGGACATTTCAGGAAGCATGACATCCGAGGATTTCAAACCGAACCGGATCGAGGCTGCGAAGAGCGTCGCCGACAAGTTCATCGACGGCAGGCCGAACGACAGGATCGGGCTTGTCATCTTCGCGCGGGAGGCCTTCACGCAGTGTCCGCTCACGATCGACCATGCAGTTTTGAAACACCTGCTGAAAAAAGTTGAACCCGGAATGGTCCCGGACGGTACGGCAATAGGGAACGGCCTGGCAGACGCCGTCGGCAGATTAAAAAACGGAGAAGCAAAGAGCAAAGTAATTATCCTGATGACTGACGGGGTAAATAATTCCGGAGAGATCGACCCGCTGACCGCCGCGGAAATCGCCAAAACTTTCGGCGTCAGAGTGTACACGATCGGCATCGGTACCAACGGCGAGGCTCCTTACCCGGTTCAGACGCCTTTCGGCATCAGGTACCAGATGATCCCGGTTCAGATAGACGAAAGCCTCCTCCAACAGATCGCAAGTATCACGGGCGGCGAGTACTTCAGAGCCACTGACAACAGGACGTTGAGCCGGATATACGACAGAATTGACAAGCTCGAGAAATCGAAAATCAAAGTGACCTCGTACCGCAATGCGGCAGAGCTGTTTTCAGGCTGGCTCGATGCGGGGTTGATCCTGCTCCTCGTCGAGCTCGGGCTTTCCAGAGTCATTTTACGACGAATCCCTTAAACAGGTGATGGTGAGTTTTTGAATCTTGACTTCTTACTTCTGACATAATCATATGTTTAGATTTGCGCATCCCGAGTACTTGTATGGACTTTATTCCATCCCTGTCCTGATCCTGGCCTTCTGGTACTTCGCCAGGCGAAGGAACAGGATGCTGGACAGGTTTGCCGGTAAGACGCTTCAGCCGGTCCTGCTCCCCACCTACAGCAGAGGCAAGGGAGTGTTGAGGTCCGGTATTTGGATTACAGCCCTCGCACTTCTTCTCGTAGCGGCTTCGGACCCGCAAATCGGCACGAAGCTCGAGACGGTCAAGCAAACCGGGATAGACATTTACATACTTCTCGATGTCTCATTAAGCATGCAGGCACAGGACATCCAGCCGAGCAGGCTCGAGAAGGCAAAACTCGAAATCTCCAATCTGATACAGAAGCTGCACGGAGACCGGCTCGGGTTGATCGTTTTTGCCGGCGAGCCCTTCGTTCAGTTTCCTCTCACGACCGACTATTCCGCGGCCAGCCTCTTTCTAGACGCCGCGGGTGTACAAACCGTCCCAGAGCAAGGCACTGCAATCGCCTCGGCGATAAACCTTGCGGTTAAGTCGTTCGACTACAACTCGAAGACGGAAAAAGTGATCGTTATTTTCACGGATGGGGAGGATCATGAAGGGGACATCAAGCAGGCGATCGACAACGCGAAAGAGAACAACATAGTAATATACACCATCGGGCTCGGCTCGCCCGACGGCGTTCCAATTCCACTGTACAACGACCAGGGGCAGCAGACCGGATTCAAGAAAGACGCTCAGGGAAATATCGTCCTGACGAAACTGGACGAGGCGACACTGCAGGAAATCGCATCCGAAACCGGCGGGCAATACTACAGGGGAGCGAACGGCAGAGACGAACTCGACATCATATATACGGACCTTTCAAAAATTAAGAAGACGGAATTCGGTGAGAAACGTGTCACTGATTACGAGGACAGGTTTTACTATTTTTTGGCGCCGGCAATTTTGCTGCTGCTGGCGGAGTTTTTCGTCTCGGACCGCAAGTCTCTTTTATTCGGCAAGTTGAACAGGAAACTCGGACTGGATCAGTAGGAAAATGAAAAAGGTAATAATCATTATATGCGTGCTGTCGACAGCCACTTTCGTAGCCGACGGCAGCCTCCTTGCCCAGAGCCTGCGGACACACGTGAACAAGGGAGTCGACTTGTACAAGAAAGGTAAATACGTCGACTCGGAAGTCGAATTCAAGAAGGGACTGGAGAAATCGCCGAGCAACTTCCAGGGGAATTTCAATCTTGGCGATTCATATTACAAACAGGGAAATTACGAAGATGCGCTGAAACATTACCAGGAGGCGCTCTCAAAAGCCGGGACGAACGATCTGAAGGCGAAGGTCTATCACAATATCGGTAACACTCTCCTGAAGGACCAAAAGATAAAGCAAAGCATCGGTGCGTATACCGACGCCCTGAAACTGAACCCGGATGACGAGAGCACCAAATACAACCTCTCATACGCCCTGGACATGCTGAAGAACCAGAACAAACAAAACAAAGACAACAAAGATAAGAACCAGCAGAAGAACAAGGACCAGAACAAGAATAACCAGAACCAGAATCAGAACCAGGATAAACAGAATCAGCAAAACAAGAACCAACAGCAGAAGCAGAACCCGCAACAGAGCCGGCAGCAACAGGACAAGATCTCAAAAGAACAGGCTCAGGCGATCTTCAGCGCACTGAACAATGACGAAAAGAAACTGCAGAAACAGCTGAGGAAGCTTGTCGGAAAACCTCTAAAGACAGATAAGGACTGGTAGTTTCGACTTAACATGTTAAGTTTGAAAACGATGGACGGCATCCCGCATTCATTTCACCGGAAGATCACGAAGCCGAATAGCGGGCGAAGAAGGTCGAGGTCGCTTGCCGCGCTGGGGATCGCCGCTGCATTCGCACTGGCCGTGACTGCGCTCACCCCGGCCGCGACGTACTCGCAGACATTCACAGCTGCCGTCAGCAATACGACCGTCGGACAGAACGAGCAGTTCGATGTCTCTTTTACTTTTTCTGCGCAGGACGTCAACGGGATAAAGAATTTTCAGCCACCCGATTTCAGAAAGTTCGTCATTCTCTCCGGGCCGAACCAATCGACGAGTCTGCAATTCATAAACGGTGCCGCCTCCGGCTCGATGACCTATTCGTATTATCTCAGGTGTCCGAAGTTGGGCAAGTTCACGATCGGGAGCGCCTCCCTGGAGTACAGCGGAAAGAAATACACGACGAACCCGATCGCCATAGAAGTCACGAAGAGCACTCCTCAGGCGGCTTCAAAGGGGCAGCCCAGCGTCTCCACAAACGATATCGGTGATAACGTTTTCATACTCGCCACCGCCGACAAACGCCGGGTATACCTCGGTGAGCAGGTGACCGTAACCTACAAACTCTATACGAGGCTCCCGATCGCCAGCCAGATGCAGGTATCGAAACTTCCCTCGTACGAAGGATTCTGGGCGGAGGAAATAACTCTTCCGGCTACTATAAGCTTGTCGACCGAGATGCACAACGGAAAGGAATACCGGGTCGGCGTGCTCAAGAAGGTCGCGCTCTTCCCTTCACAGCTCGGCGAGCTGTCGGTAACGCCGATGGTGCTCAGCATTCCGGTTCAGATCCGCCAGCGCCAGGGAGGCGGCGGAAATGTATTCGACCAGTTCTTCAACGATCCTTTTTTCAACAATTACAGGACGGTGAACTTCAACGCCAGGTCGAATACCATAAAGCTCGAGGTAATGCCGCTCCCATCCAGAAACGTCCCTGCGTCTTTCAACGGAGCGGTCGGCGACTACGCGCTCTCCTCTGACCTGAGCGCGACGGACATCAAGGCTAACGAACCGTTGACCCTCAAAGTCACTTTGACGGGACAAGGCAACCTCCAGCTTCTCTCGTTCCCGGATTTTACTCTTCCATCCGGCTTCGACAAATACGAGCCTAAGGTTTCGGAGCAGATCGACAGGAGCGGCACGATATCCGGCACGAAGACGTTCGAGTACCTCATAGTCCCGAGGGTCGCAGGCAAGAAAGAGATCCCGTCAGTGGAGTTTTCCTATTTCAATCCCGCGAAGAGATCTTACATCGCGCTTTCCACCCCCGCATACGCGATTACCGTCGAACCGGGAGCCAGCAACGGAAACGAAACGGCAGCCGGATTTTCGAAAGAAAACGTGAAGCTTCTCGGTGAGGACATACATTACATCAGGACGTCCGCGGGCGATCTTAGAAGACAGGTTGGTCTCACCGTTTTCGGACCGGAGTTTTGGTCCGCAGTATTCGTTCCACTCTTCCTGTTGGGCGGGCTGATCACCTGGAAGAGAAGGAACGACAAGCTGGCGGGAAATCTTCAGCTCCTGAGGTACCGGCGAGCCGAGAAGTTGGCGCGGGCACGCTTCAAGAAGGCAAAAGCACTGATGGATGCTGGCAACCAGACCGGTTTCTATGCGGAGATTTCACAGGCGCTGTTCGGCTATCTCGAAGATAAACTGCACATCCAGAAATCCGAGATATCGCTGGAGAAAGCCGAAGACGAGCTGCGGAAACGAAATGCGAACGGCCAGCTTATGGCAAGCCTGAGATCGTGCGCGGAGAAATGCGAGTTTGCCAGGTTTGCGCCGATCGGAGACGGGACCGCCGCAATGAAAGATATGTACAACGAGCTGACAAATGTGATCGTCGGTCTTGAAAGAACAATATCGGTGAAAAGGAATGGTTGACTACATGAGAGCCGGCACACGGACTTTGATAACCGCTGCACTATTCGCAACCACAATGCTGGTCGTGACACCGAAATTGACTATCGCTTCCGAGGCGATGAGTAAATCGGAAGCGGAAGAGCTGATGGCAAAGGGAAACCAGTTTTACCAGGACAAACAATATGAGAACGCGATCGACACATACCAGCAGATCATCGGCGCAGGATTCGAAGGTACATCTCTCTATTACAACCTCGGCGATGCGTACTACCGTGACGGGAAACTCGGCGATGCGATTCTTTATTATGAGAAGGCTCTCCGGATTTCACCGGCTGACGCCGATGTCATCCACAACCTGAAGATTGCCAACGCACACACCATAGACAAAATAGAAGCGCTGCCGAAGTTCTTCGTCTTTCAATGGTGGGAGAGCCTGCTGGCTCTTTTCTCAGTGACCGGCTGGACTTACGCTGTCTATCTCTTCTATATCCTGGCCCTGATTTCGATCGGTTTGTACTTCTTCGCGAAGCGGCCGGCGCTGCAGCGGTGGTCCGTCTATTCAGGCTTCATATCCGTGCTGCTCCTGATAGCGACAGCTTCACTTTTAACCGTCAAGTTAAGCAGAGAGCTGAACGTCAAGAGCGCGATCGTGACTGAACAGACCGTGACGGTAAAACTCTCGCCAGATCCGACAAGCAACGATGCCTTCATCATTCACGAAGGGCTGAAGGTGAGGGAATTGAACAGCGTCGGCGAGTGGGTCCTGATCAGGCTGCAGGACGGGAAAGAAGGGTGGGTAGAGCAGAACGATATTAGTACTATTTAAGAACCTCCAAATTCCAAATGCCAAGCTCCAAACAAATTCCAATTGTTAAAAATATAAACGCCAAAGATTTCAACTTTAGATTAGTTGGAGCTTTGGTTTTACGCCGCTCAATATTCTGTATATGCGCGACATAGCGCCAAACGCCCTCATTTGGAGCTTGCAACTTGATTAGCGCATGCAGTGCAACGCTAGGAATTGAGACAAATGTCATTTGAACAGACATGGAGATGGTTCGGTCCTGACGACCCCATCTCGCTGAAAGAGATAAAGCAGGCCGGCGCAACGGCAATCGTGACGGCGCTTCACCAGATCCCCATCGGCGAAGTCTGGCCGGTCGACAGGATTCTGGAACGGAAGCGGACCATAGAGACCGAAGGCTTGTCGTGGTCCGTCACGGAAAGTGTTCCTGTCCATGATGATATAAAGAAACGAAACGGCGGCTACCGGCGGTACATAGAAAGCTACAAAGAGACGCTGAGAAATCTTGCCAAATGCGGCATCGATACCGTCTGCTACAACTTCATGCCGGTATTCGATTGGCTGAGGACGGATCTCGAAGTCGTATTCAGCGACGGATCGATTACGACCAGGTTTGAAA
>JAJYJD010000153.1 GCA_021789755.1 Bacteroidota bacterium | reverse complement strand
CCATGACGTTGGTGTCGGTCGGACCCGTGTTAATAAGCCCGCCGTATTTGGCAAAGAAATTATTTGAATCGCAACGGCGGATGTAATCTTCCAGCTCCTGCAGACCGCCGTTGACTTTAGCGAAGGTCGCGAGCGAGGCAAAAGCGCCGGCCGCCTCGCTGCTTCCGTCCTTGCCGTCAGTCCCGAACGAAAAAATCGTCGTCCGCTCGAGTGGAATTCCTTTCAGATGAAGCTCGGCCAGTTCATACAGCGCAGAAAGGACCAGGTGCTGATTTCTCCCGCCGATTCCGTTCCCCGTCAACCTGACCGTCGTTTCGCCGCCTGCGAGCACCAATGCCGGCCGGGTCGTCGGAGCATCGTCGAGCTCGATCGACCTTGCAACAGAAACGAGTAACTTCGCGGCTTCCATCGGGTCCGATTCCCAGTACCTTGTCATAACCGTTGTGTTGAAACCGTTCTCGATGCCCGATTTTTCGGCTGCGGAGAGCGCGGCACGGTTCGACGCAATGACCTTAAAAAGGCCGTAATCAAACTGCGTTTCGGAATGAACCGACTGCTGCCTCAGCAGTGCTGTTTTGATAGAGCCGGGAGAGCGGGCCAACAATCCGCTTTTCTCGAGGAATTCCAGAGCCTCAGCCGGAGACGAATCATCCTTCACCGTGGGCCCACCTGCAATGGCAGATAGATCGTCACCGACCACATCTGAGATCACGAACGAAATTTTCTTCCGGTTAAGGGCGAGTTGAGACAGCTTGCCCCCGCCGTATCTCGAAAGGTGTCGCCTCACCAGGTTGATTCTGTCGATCGGCACTCCTCCGTCGAGCATAAATTTCAGCAGTCGATTTGATTCTTCGAGTGTCACACCCTCAACCGGGACGAATATTGACGCAGTGCCACCTCCCGATATGAGGAAAAGAAGAAGATCTTTTTCACCTGCCTCCGCGACCACGCGCTCCACAGCTTCCCCTGCCTTCAGGCTCCGTTCGTCGGGAAAAGGGTGCCCGGTTTTCATAAACTCGAATCCATCGACATCGAGGTGCCTATTAACCGGAGTCGCGATTATTCCGCTCGCGCAGCTGCCGAGTACTTTCCGGACTTCGAACGCCATCGCTTCGGCCGACTTTCCAATCGCGACGCAGCGTACAATCTTATGGAGATTCATGTCGGCAGGAATGCCGAAGGCGTTCAGCGAGCCCCTCGATAGACGAAAGGACTTTTCGAACAATGTCGACGGTGTGACGGCGCCTATGGAACTCTCGACGATCCTCCGCACAAGCACTTCAGCGGAAGGCCCCCCATACACGCTCATTTACTCGAGATTTTCAACAATCCAATGCGTTCGTTATACGATTCCAGGTCGGCGACGGGATTGTCTGAAGTTGCGAATATGTACAGCGGGTACAGCCTGTTGAAAGTCTTCATCGCGAGCGCCAGAAGCTTTGAGGAGGAGACAGTCGGATCCGACTTGTCCAATTCTCTGCCGAATATTATGTAATCCACGCCATTGAATTTTCCATGGTCGCGTTGCGCATTGAATTTTTCCGAGATCGGTTCCATCCCGCTATGCAGCTCGTAGGCTGAAAACTCGCCGCCTATCCTGTATTTTCTGCATGCCTCCGTGAAAGTATCCCGATGGTTCGCAATGTTCTCCTCGAAGCGTCTTCGGCCGTCGGCTTTCTCGTTATTGATGAATGAGCCTAACTCCATCCCGTTTCTATCGAGGTAAAGGAAAAGCTCCGACGCCCACTTCGTCTTTCCGAATCTTATGAGAAAGAAATCCTTGTACGGTTTCTTGGCAAAGCGCATGTCTCTGTTGAGACGGACAAGCGTCCGGTTGAATTTCGGTTCGGTATCCAAGACAGGATTGATGAACTTGATGAACGGCCCGATCGAAACGACGAATGCACGCGCAGGGTTCATGAGGTATTCTTCGTACTCTTCCCTGTGCTTCCGGAACCAGGCAACCGAATTGTGTTTGTACAGATCGGCGAAGAATTTGAAGGTTTCCCTCGAAAAGCCTTTGAACTCCCGGTCTCCTTCCAGCCCTTTTGCCCCGGCGTGCCTCGGCGTTTTCATCGTCTGAACTTGTCGACAAGGTAGTTGAGCGCCTGCCCGGCTGCGATGCGTTCCTGCTTCATCGAATCTCGTTCGCGCACGGTCACGGTATCATCCTGCAGGGTCTGCGAATCGACGGTAACGCAGAACGGTGTGCCGACCTCGTCCTGGCGGCGGTACCGCCTTCCGATGGCGCCGCTGTCGTCGTAGAAGACACGGAACTGCGTGCGCAGATCGTCCTCTATCTTATGCGCGATCTCCTGCATCCCGTCGCGGTTGACTAACGGGAGGATCGCGGCTTTGATAGGAGCGAGCCTCGGGTGGAATTTCAAAACGACTCGCGTCTCGGTCTTGCCGTCGGCTGTCGGCGCTTCCTCCTGATGATATGATCCTGTCAGGAAAGCCATGAATGAACGGCTTGCACCCGCAGACGTCTCGATTACAAACGGGGTATATTTCTCTTTAGTCTCTTCGTCGAAATACTTCATCGACTTGCCGGAATATTCCTCGTGCCTCGAAAGATCGAAATTCGTCCTGTTGTGCACCCCCTCGATTTCTCCCCAGCCGAACGGGAACTGAAACTCTATATCGTAGGCGTCCTTCGCATAATGTGCGAGTTTCTCCTTCGGGTGTTGATGCCATCGGAGCTGTTCAGGCTTCATCCCTAGATTTACGTACCACTTCATTCTCTCCTCGCGCCAATATTCGAACCAATGGTCGTCGGTGGCCGGTTTCACGAAGAATTGCATTTCCATCTGTTCGAATTCGCGCGTACGGAAGAGAAAATTCTTCGTGTTGATTTCGTTCCTGAACGCCTTGCCGATCTGGGCGATTCCGAACGGGAGTTTCTGGCGCGTGGCTGTCAACACGCTCTGAAAGTTCACGAAAATTCCCTGCGCGGTCTCGGGTCGCAGATAGACCACGGCCGACGAATCCTCGACAGGACCGACGAAGGTCTTGAACATAAGGTTGAATTTTCTCGCCTCGGTAAATGTACCTTTGTTGCCGCACGTCGGGCAGGCAACCATCGGAATCACTTTTGCAGCCTGCTGATCCGAATCCAGCAGCTTGGCGAATTCCTCCTCGATGAACTCATCTTTTTGCTGACCCGCGAATTTCTGGGGGTCGAGTTCCCGGAGCACTTCCTTTTTCTTCTTAAGAGAGAGTTCTTCCAGCAGTACATCGATTCGGTACCTCGCCTTGCACTTCTTGCAGTCCACCATCGGGTCGGTGAAGTTCTCCACATGCCCGGAAGCTTCCCAGACCCGGGGGTGCATCAGGATAGAGGCGTCCACGCCTTCGACGTCGTCCCGAAGAGTCATCGATTTCCACCACTCATCCTTCACGTTTCTCAGAAGCTCGACACCCAGCGGGCCGTAATCCCAGCAACCGTTCAGGCCGCCGTAGATCTCGCTGGACTGGAAAACAAAACCTCTTCTCTTCGAAAGCGACACAATTTCTTCCAACGTTACCGCGGGCTTGACAGGCTGCGCCATTTTTTCATTCACTTTTTTAGTCAATATATGAAAAGAGGCCCAATTGACAAAGGGACGCGGGCTTTGCAGCCCGACCAGTTTAGTTTAGCATTTAGAAGGCGAAGGCGGTATTGTATCGGCAGAAAATGGTCCTGGGGGGCTTGACACCATGGGGTATGGGTTTGCAGCTTATGAGCGCAAGTGAAAATGAGATACAGCGAAAATGCCTACTCAGAATAAGAAAAAAATGCGACGTAACGGTCAGGTATTGGCAGGACGGCGAATGGATAGTGGGACAACTCAAGGAGTATCCCGAGGTCTTCAGCGAGGGCAAAACGTTGGAGGAGTTAGTTTCAAACTTACAGGACGCGCTGCGTCAATTGAAAGCCTCTTCAGAAAATCTCAAGCCCGTTCAGCGAAGGCGTAAGTACAAGCTGAAACATTTGGAGTTGGCTGCCTGAAACGAAGGCAGTTTATTCGCTGCTTAACCTCACACGGGTGCGTTCTTCTCCGGTCTGGAAAAAACACGACATATGCCTGGATCCTACGTCCGGCTTAAGAACGTCAGTCCCACGACACACAGGACTAAGCAAGTTCATTTGTGTGCTTATTGTCGAGCAACTCGGTCTTCCTCCCCTGTAAGTACTCCTCCCCCGGTCTCCAAAATGAGTCACCACCGGGCTCTGAGATGAGCGTCCGCGGCATAGTATCCGGCGATCGTCTCCGGCCCCGGCACGGAAAAAACTTTACTAACCGTCTTGACTTTGAAAGGTAATATTTAGCATTTTTAGTGGCAGTCGGGCGACGGCTGGTATATCGGATGGTGAAAGAAGGGTGAACGCCCGGGTTGCTTTCAAAAAAATTGGAAAGGTTCAATGGAGCCAGAGGAAAAAACGGTAGCTCAAAATCGGCGCGCGCGCTTCGAGTTTCAGATTCTCGAAACGACCGAAGTCGGTATAGTCCTGAAGGGTACTGAAGTGAAGTCTGTTCGTCAGGGGAAAGTAGACATCAGTGATTGCTTTGCCTCCGTGAAAGACGGGGAAGTATGGCTTCACAACATGCATGTGGCGACATACCAGAATGCGGGTCCGTTCAATCATAACCCCAGGCGCACGCGCAAATTGCTTCTTCACAAGAGAGAAATCAGGAAACTGATCGGCAAGATCCGTCAGAAGGGCCTTTCCCTGGTCCCGCTCAGGTTATACTGGAAGCACGGACTCGCCAAGGTTGAACTCGCCATCGCTAAGGGTAAACGATCTTACGACAGGCGCGAGACTATCAAGCAACGCGACCAGGAGCGCGAGTTCCGCCAGCGCGACGTCGACGCGTGACAATTTTCCTGCATGCACGCCCACCATCTGTTCCGGGAGAGAGATAGTTAAGGTTGCTTCCATCACTTAACGAGCAGCTAGACCATATCAAGCGGGGCGCCGCAGAAATCATTCCGGAAGAAGAACTCGTCAGGAAACTTGAAAGGGCGATCAGGGATAGGACTCCCCTGAACGTCAAGCTTGGCTGTGACCCGAGCCGTCCCGATCTCCACCTCGGACATTCCGTTGTCCTGCGGAAGCTGAGACAGTTTCAGGAACTCGGCCACACGGCGATACTTATCGTCGGAGATTTCACCGGTATGATCGGCGATCCGTCCGGGAGAAACAAGGCCCGCCCTTCGATGACTCTCAGACAAACCAGACAGAACGGCGAAAGCTATTTTCAACAGGCATCCAAGATCCTTTCAAAGGACAATCTTAAGATCGTATATAACTCCGACTGGCTCGGGAAAATGACATTCGAAGATGTAATCAAGCTGGCCAGCAAGTATACCGTCGCGCGTATGCTTGAGCGCGACGACTTTGAGAAGCGTTTTCGTGCCGGGGAGCCCATCAGTGTACATGAGTTCCTCTACCCACTTGCCCAGGCAATGGACTCCGTTGCAATCAAAGCGGACATCGAGCTTGGCGGAACGGACCAGAAATTCAATCTGCTGGTCGGGAGAGACATCCAGCGGGAATACGGTATGGATCCGCAGGTGATTTTTACCATGCCTCTTCTGGTCGGGACCGACGGGGTTGAGAAGATGTCCAAATCGCTTGGAAACTATATTGCGATAACGGATCCTCCGGGGGAAATGTACGGCAAGACCCTTTCGATACCGGACAATCTCATCTACGACTATTTTGTGCTGACAACCGAAATACCGGAATCCGAGCTGGCCGGGATCAAGAGTCAACTGGAATCGAAATCCATAAATCCCAGAGATTTAAAGAGAAAGCTCGCAAGAGAGCTCGTAACACTTTATCATGACCGGGAAGCGGCAACACAGGCTGAACAGGAATTCGACAGGATATTCATCAGGAAAGAAGTACCCGACGAAGTTGAGGAAGTTATTCTAAAGAACGACAGCGGTCCACTGACGGTATTCCAGCTGCTGGTCAGTGTTGGTGCGGCAAAATCAAATGGTGAAGCGCGCCGTCTCGTGAACCAGGGAGGCGTAACGATCGATGGCTCCAAAGTGACCGACCCGAACGCTACCGTTATTCAGAACGCACCGTTCATTCTGAAGGTTGGAAAGCGTAAATTCTACAAGATCACCAGATGAAAAAGGAGATGTGAAATTGTATGTCCCCACGAAAATATTCTTTACAAAAGGGGTAGGCCGTCATCGCGACTACCTCCAGTCTTTCGAGCTGGCATTACGTGATGCGAAGATCGAGAAATGCAACCTGGTCACCGTCTCCAGCATCTACCCCGCCGGTTGTAAGCGGATCCCGCTCGACGAAGGAATAAAACTGCTTCAGCCCGGCCAGATAACTTTCTGCGTTATGGCAAGGAACTCCACCAACGAACCCAACAGGCTCGTCGCGGCATCCATCGGTGTGGCAACTCCCAACGAATCCTCGCAATACGGCTACCTCTCAGAGCATCATCCATTCGGCGAGACAGACGAGAAGGCCGGCGAATATGCCGAAGACCTGGCAGCCACGATGCTGGCAACGACTCTGGGCATCGAGTTCGACTCGAACGCCGACTGGGATGAACGCGAGAAAGTCTACAAAATGAGCGGCAAGATTGTGAGGAGCTTCAATATCACGCAATCCGCCGAAGGGGACAAACGCGGCATTTGGACAACCGTCGTCGCAGCCGGCATACTCCTTCCCTGACCAAAATATCCCCGAGTACATAAAAACGAAGATGCCCCGTTCCCGGAACGGGGCATCTCATTTCATAATTGTCGGAGAGACCGGCGCTCTAACCTGCGGCAGTCAGCGCTTCGGCACCTGAAACGACTTCAAGCAACTCCTTTGTGATGGCGGCCTGGCGCGCCTTGTTATACTGCAGAGACAGCGTCGAGATCAGTTCCGAAGCATTCTCGCTGGCACTGTCCATCGCGGCCATCCTGGCACCTTCACCCGCTGCATTGCTCTCGAGCAGCATTCTCCAGATCTGAAACTCGAGATATCTCGGCACCAGGGATTCGAGAATTGAAGGCAGGTCCGGCTCGTAAATATAACCGAGCTCAGTTTCTCTCAAATATTCATGCTCACTCTGAGTTTGCTTTGAAGCCTTGAGTGTTTCCTTAGGTATCGGCAGGAATCGGTCGATAATAAGGTTTTGGTGAATTACACTCTTGAACTCATTGTAGATGACATCCACCCTATCGTACGATCCATCCAGATATCCCTTGACGACCTGGGAAGCGACTCTTTTTGCGGCCGAATAGTTCAAGTCGTGAAATATCCCGGAATAATTCCCTTCTATCCCGTAGTTCCTCTTCGAAAAGAAATCGAAGGCCTTTCTCCCGACGGTGAACAGTTTTACCCGTCCCGAACCAAGGAATTCCGGATAGTGTCTCTGGACGTGTTCGATGGCCGCTTTCGCAATATTGGAGTTGAACGCGCCGCAGAAGCCTCTGTCTGCCGAGACGACGATGATCGCAACGGCGTTCACGGGTCTTTGGAGAACAAACGGGTTCTCGTCCAGCTCTGCGCCCGCGGCGATGTGCCTCATAAGGTCACTGAGCTTTCTGGAGTACGGTCTCGCCGCAAGCAGTGAGGACTGAGCCCTGCGAAGTTTCGCCGCGGCCACCATTTTCATGGCCTTGGTTATTTTCTCCGTACTCTTGACACCGGAAATCCGCCCTTTTATTTCTCGAAGTGTCGCCAAAATCTATTCCTTGTTGGGTGCTTTGAATGACTTGACGAATTCTCTGGTAATTTCGTGAAGCCTTTTGTCAGTCTCGCCATCGATGTCCTTCGTGTCGGCAATCCGGTTCAAGATATCCCGGTGTTTCAATTCCATCATTTCGATAAACCCTTTTTCGAACGCTTGAACACTCTCAACCCGGAGCTCGTCGAGGTAGCCGTTGGTCCCTGCAAATATCAGCACGACCTGCTTTTCGACCGGCATCGGGAGGTACTGGTCCTGTTTCAACAGCTCGACAAGCCTTTGACCTCTTGTTATCTGCGCCTGGGTGACCTTGTCGAGGTCCGATCCGAACTTTGTGAAAGCCTCCAGCGCACGGAACTGCGCCAGGTCGAGGCGTAGTCCGCCGGCCACCTTTCTCATCGCTTTGATTTGAGCGTGTCCGCCCACACGCGAGACGGATATGCCGACGTTGATTGCAGGTCTGACGCCGGAATTGAACAGGCCCGGCTCGAGATATATCTGACCGTCGGTGATTGAGATGACGTTAGTGGGGATGTACGCGGAGACATCGCTCGCCTGAGTTTCTATGATCGGGAGCGCCGTAAGGCTTCCGCCGCCTTCTTCATCGCTGAGCTTGGACGCTCTCTCCAGCAATCGGCTG
>JAJYJD010000152.1 GCA_021789755.1 Bacteroidota bacterium | reverse complement strand
AACCGCCTGAATTCGGAGTGTAACCTATCGGCACCCCGAGCGAAACGGTCTGCTGCTTAGTCCCGACGAAGTTGAAGGCAAATATACCGCTAGAGTTCCCTGCGACCTTTGCCGTTTTATCGAGAGTGAGGTTACCTTTGAGATTAATCTCGCCAACTTCTCCCGTCGACGGCGCAGTCGAGCTGGTTCCCGCCTGCAACCTTCCTCCATTAATGAAAGTCAAATTGCCGCCGACGCTGAAAATACCGATCCTGCTGTTGCCTAAAGTGGAGGCACTCGAGAAAGGTCCCATTCTGGCCATCGTGTTGAGGGTGGCAGCTGTATCTCCAACGGTCACGTTTCCGTCCACATTCCATGTGCACATCATCGTGCCGCCAGCGGTATCGTAGTCGACGCACGACCACTGGCCAGTAATTACGTCAACGTTTCCCTTGACATGATGGACAAGACTGTAGATGCCTTTTTGTGCGTCGGCCAGTCCCATGCCTCGAAGTGTGTTGCCGCTGGCGCCGGTATTCATGACAAGGTTTCCGTTTATGGTCAGATTCGCACCGCAAGTGCAGGCGCTCTTGAAGTCATAAACGTTTCCAAAAGTCGAGTCCGCACTGTTCGAGCCGAGGCTGCTGCTTCCTCCGCTTAACAAAACATAATTGCTCTGGGGATCTATAGTGTAACCCGCCGCGTTGTTGGGCCAACCAGTCAAGGAAGAACAGCCATTGTAGAACCAGGCGTTCGCCTCGATAGTGAACGTGCCTTTGACTCTGATTCCGCTTCCGGTGGTCGACCCCAGCACGTTGAGTTTGGCGCCGGACTGAATGTCTATGCTGTTACACGATACCAGTCCCGTGGGATTGGTGGCAACTGAATCTCCGCTCGCTATTATGACCTGTGTGCAATTCGTGGAATCGGGTACTACTCCACCGGACCAGGTGGCGGCGACTGACCACAGGCCGCCGCCGGTACCGTTGCTGGTGATTGTCTGAGCGACTGCCCATGTGGAGCTGAACAATACCATGCTCGTCAGGATAAGCGTAGCAATCCATACTTTACTTACGCTTCTCCTGAATTCGCCTGGACCTACCGATGGGGAATCTATCGACTTCTTTCTCATTTTTGTGTCTCCTTCTTTCTCGTGTTCGCAAGTTGCCGGGATAAACTTTTGCTCTGTAATTTTCTAATGGCTCCGCCGGGATGACCGGCGGAGCCAAAGAACAGTTTTCGGGTTTGCGAGTTGATTACTTCATTAACACCATCTTTTGTATCTGCCGCTGACCGCCGCTCTGGAGAACGCTGAAGTATACTCCGGAAGCAAACGACCCCGCGTTGAATTCAACCACGTATTTCTTTCCAGGCTGTGCATCCTGCGAGAATAATGTGGTAACCTCCTGGCCCAGAATATTGTAAACCTTCACCGAGGCCATGCCCTTCTTGAGAACCGTGAACTCGATTTTGGTCGAGGGGTTGAACGGATTCGGGTAGTTTTGATACAACCTGAATTCAATCGGGACAGTCTGTACATCGTTTATTCCGGTTGTCGTGAAGTTGCCGACTCCGAACGTCCCCACAGCACTGATCCCGCTCCTTGCTACGGTGTAAGGCTGGGTGGAGAACTGTGTCGTGTAGTTGCCTGACCCTGCCTCAGAGTCAGCAACAGCTTTAAGGAAATAAATTTTTGCGTTGGCGGCGCGATCGGATGCAAAGACAGAGTTCTCGGCCGATGCCATCCACCCGAACTGCAACATCAGGTTGCTCCCGCCTGGCGTCCCCTCGCCAATATTCCATTTCACGTCGACGCGTCCGCCGCCGTTAACAGTAGCCGTATCCATCGCGGCCTGAACGTTATACGAATCGGCAGTTCCCGTGTTCTGAATCCAAACAGGGGAGAAACCCTCCGCAGTCGTTCCGACCGGGAACTCAGCCTGTACCGATCCAACACTGGACATTTCAAGATAGCTCTTCGCACTGTCGGTGGAGACATAGCTCGTGGAAGAGCCACCCGCCGAAGAGAGAGCCGTGACGGTATTCGTGTCCAATTTCAGAACACCGCTTGTCATAGTGAGAGTCCTCGCCACGGTTACACTCTTGGACAGAGTGACGCCGTGAGAGTTATTTATTGTCAGGTTTCTGATCGTTCCGGACAGCAGGGAGCCGGTGGTTTGCGCAACGGCACCGTTGAATACAACCGACGCTCCCGGACTCAGCATAACCGTCCCGGACGTCGCGATGTTTCCGTTCAAGCCTGTGGTATCTCCGCACATCAGGACCGATCCCGAATCGGCAGTGAAGTTCCCACTACCTTCGACCGAGGAGGTTCCCATGACCAGCGTGGCACCGGTATCGACTTCTACCGGCAAGCCGCCACCCCCGAAAGTTACCCCCTTTAGGTTAAGGTATTGACTTCCCTGTTTTGCGAAAACGAATACCGCCTTGGAACTGGAGGTCTGGGTTGTAGCGTTCGAAAGTGAAAGCGAGTCTCCAAAAGAATTCCAGCGAACTATCGGACCCGACCCTCTTGAAATACTGAAATTCCCGCCAGTTGCGATGATATTCCCGTAGCTATTAACGGTAATGGTATCCGAACTGCTGGATCCGTTCGTGCTGAACTGGCCGGCGGTCACGAGGAGGTTGCCCATGATGGTGATGGTGTTGAACGTTCCCGCACCCGGGCTCGTCAACTGCATCCTTGCGCTGCCTGTGTTGTTGACGACCAGATTGCCGTTGATAGTGTTGTTGTACATCGCAAGATCTTTGTTCGAAGAGAAGCCGGTGTTTATCGTGAGGTTGTAGAAATTCTGATTCGCATTGAAACCGGAGGTCGACGAAACAGTTCCCGATGCGCCAGTTATCACACAGAGGGAGCCTTTGTTCCACGTGGCCGTTGGGATCCCGGAACTCAGGCCGCCATTGTGGGCAAGTTCATAGGTGCTTGCACTGTCGAATACGACAGTCGCGCCGCCTGTCTTGAGTCCGGCCACATCCTTAAGGTATCCGTCGACAATCAAATTGCCACCGACCGAGTCGACCGCGTCGACGGTAATCGTGTCCCCTTTATTGATGAACACATTTACCGCGCCAGACGGAACCGCGACCGGAGCGGTGATCCAGCCTGTGCCGTTCCACTGTTTCCATGTGGAGAGTGAACTCCAGTTACCCGTGGCAACCGAGCCGTAATCTCCCACCAGGGGATTCACTGCCAATCCGAACTTCCCTACCGCGAAGGATCCGAGTGTCAGGATCGCGCCCCGGGAGAGCGTATACGGTTCCGTCGTGAACTGGCTTGTGTACGTTCCGGTACCAGCCTGTATGTAAGGGGGGCCGCTCACGTTGTAAATCTGAGCATAAGCCGCTCTGTCAGCCGTGAAGGCAGCGTTCTCGGCCGCGCCAGTCCAGCCGAACGTCAGCGCGCAATTCGCACCGCCCGGGTTGTTTTCCGAGACGTTCCATTTCACGTTGACCCGGCCGCCTCCAACTGCCGCGGAGGTATCCATCATGGCGGCGACCGCGAAGGTATCAACCGTCCCGGCGTTCGTCATCCAGACCGGAGAATAACCTTCAGCAGTGGTGCCGACTGGGAAGATGACCTTTGCAGATCCTACATTCGGGACCATGAAAGAACTCTTTGAGCTGTCTGTGACGGCATAGCTGGTTGCCGAAGCTCCGGACACGAAAGATGCCATAACATAACTCGTATCAAGCATCAGCTTCCCGTTTGCAAACATTAGTGTATCAGTCACATTGACACCGTGTGTAAGCGTGACTCCCGCAGCGTTGTTAACATTCAGATTGCGGACGGCGGAGGGCAAGCGCGCGCCTGTGACTTGCGCCGCGGAGCCGTTGAACTCGTACGTCGCCCCGGCGCTCAGAGTCTTGGTTCCGGTTGTCTGGATGGAGCTGTCAAGCCCGCCGGCGTTTCCGGATGCCAACGTTGCTCCGGAATCGACCGTGAATATCGAGCTTCCCTTCAGCATGCTCGTCCCCATATCCAGCGTCGCTCCGGTATCGACTACGAGAGGTATACTTCCGCTGCCAAATGTGGCGTTGTCGAGATAGAGATACTGTGTACCCTGCTTTGCAAAGATGAACTTATTGTTCGAACCCGAGCTTTGCGTGGTGGCGTTCGAAATTGACAGCGAATCCCCGTAGGAATTCCATGTGACCACCGGGCCGGATCCTCTCGAGAGACCAAAATTGGCGCCGGTTGTGACGCGAACCACCCCGTAAGAGTTAACGTTGATGACCGCCGCGCTGCTGGAGCCGTTCGTGCTGAACTGGCCTGCCGTCAGAATCAGATTGCCATGAATCGTGATCGTGTTCGGCGTCCCAGCCGCGGGGCTGGTAAGATAGACTCTTGAGCTCCCTGTATTGTTGACCGTGACATCACCGTTGATCGTATTATTGTACATGCCAAGATCTTTATTGGCGGTGAATGCGGCATCGACGGTCAGATCATAAAAATCCTGGTTAGCGTTATAACCTGTCGTGGAAGATATCGAGCCCGATGCGCCGGTGATCAAACAGGTCGAGCCCGTGTCCCATGTCGCTGTCGGGATACCGGGAATGCCTGATCCGCCGTTGTGGGCCAGCTCAAAGACACTGCCGTTCATGAACGTGACCTTGGCTCCGGACGTCGCGAGGCCCGCCACGTCCTTAAGATAACCACTGACGCTCAAGCTGTCGCTTACCGTGTCGGCCACGTCGACTGTGAGAGTGTCACCTGCGTTGATGTAAACACTAACGGCCCCGTTCGGAATAACGGAAGGGGTGGTATTCCACCCGGACCCGTCCCACTGTTTCCATGAGGAGAGCGAGCTCCAATTGCCGGTGGCTACCGAGCCGTAGTCTCCCACCGATTGAGCGAAGAGCGTGCCGCTGCTCGCCGCAAAGATGGCCACGCCCACCAGCAGCGCACGCCATCCGGTAAATGATTTTTTCATAGGACCTCCAATCGTTGTTTGGTTTTGCCTGAGATGTTTCCCCGTCGAGTCATCTCAGACGCGATGGTTTCTCTATTTAGGTTTTTAGACATGCTTTGTTATGGCTTTTCAACTTACAATCAGGGCTTCCGCGAACCGGAGCCCTTCAGTGTCGTGTCAAGAAAATTCAACGTGTATTTCAATGTTGACTCAAACCACGGGTGAAACAACCAGAATGTGTGCGGGGTCCCCGGTAGTGTGCGGACCTCGTAATGAATGCCGATCTTCTTTAACTCCGTGATCATATTATCGCGGCCCGCGTGATAGTGAGCCATCGAGCTGTTTATGAATATGATCGGCGGAGTCGATTTCCCGACGTATGTAATGGGAGAGGCTTCCCTCCAAAGTCCCGGTTTCTCTTTGTATGAAGCACCGAACCACCGGTGAGCGGCTGACCGTTTGTTTGGATTATCGTCGTATCTAGTCGAATTACTGTCAGTGAAGTCGAGCAATCCGTCCACATCCACCACCGCCTGAACGCAGCTTGAATGGCCGAGACATCCACCATTCCCTTCGAATTTCGGATTGTCACCAGTAGTTCCGAGAAATGCCGCGAGCTCACCACCGGCCGAGCAACCATACGTCGCAATTCTATTCGTGTCGATTCCGTATTCGGGTCCTACCGCCCTCATCCAACGTATTGCCGCCTTAAGGTCGTAGACGCCGGCCGGGAAAAGTGCCTCCGGACCCAGCCTGTATTCGACCGTCACGGCGACAAATCCGTGCCCCGCCAACTGCTCGGCCATCGGGACCAGCATCGATCTCTCCCCCGAGAGCCAGCCGCCGCCATGAATTACGAGAACGCCGGGATACATCTTGTCTCCTCTTCCGGACGGCGAAAAAACGTCAAGGCGCATTTCGCGCTTACCGTAGGTGGTATAGACAATATCCTTCTTTTCGACAACCCCCTTAGGAAGACGCGGTAGGGCCAGCGTAACATCCGGAAATTTCCTGTGGATCTTCACGGTCGCACTGTAGGCGGTATATGAGGTATCGCGCAGGATTCCGCCTGCCGGCCGGCTTTCCTGAGCGGCGACCATTCCGACCGCGCTCAGAACGATCAAGACGGATTTCGCTATGACTGTTGCCGTATGGATTCTCATCCCGGGTTCGCCTGGATGCCTGTGTTCAGATTAACGTTTCGTTGATGAACCGAAGCTATCGTACCGAGAAGCTTCCCTCCGCTTTTCAATGACAGAGTTGCGAGATCGTATTTGGAAATAGGCTGAGCGGAATCAAAGCGGAGAGTGTCGGAACCTGCACCCGAATCGTAGATAAATGTCTTACCGTCCCTGGAGACGAGGACGGGTTTTCCGATCACGGTTATCGGTTCCCTGAAAAAGAGAAGGACATAATTTCCACGGATTTCATACTTATCGATCGACGGACCCTCCGTGCTTTCCGGGTTCCACTTGTTATCAAACGTCCAGGAAGGGGTAATCTCCGATGGAGAAGGAGATCCGGCAGCGCTGCTTAGGTTATTCGCAAACCAAGTGTAATCTCCGCCATCGCGATGGCAGTTGTAATAATAGTCCCGCTCTCCCCAGTTGAACGGCCGATCCTTCGAAGAGTCTTTGTAAGTCACGCGGTAAATCGGCGTGTCGGCCATGTTATGCGAGAAGGTGCAGTTGAGAAGATAGAACTGAGCTTCGTAATGATGCCTTCCGAGCGCGAATCCCTTGACGCCGTCGAATGTCGATTTTTCAACGACGAACTTTTGATTTTTGTCGTACCCCCCCGCATGCCAGAGAGCGGTGGATCCCTTCTTCAATTCAAAGAACTTCGAATCAGTTATGAAACACCATCCTCTCGGACATACGCAATCGACGGCGCCCTCGAACCGGCAACCGGCGTGATAATACATCCCGGTCTTGTAGTTCCAGAGAGACACCGTATCTCCGCCCTTGCTCAACACCTTGCAATTCAGGATTATCGTTCTTGTGCCGACTCCGTATACCGCGAAGGCGTGCGGCCCGACCTCGGGTTGTGTGTTTTCGATCGTGAGGTTCTTCAGGACGATGTCGTCGGCATGTATGTTCACGACACCAGGGCCGATCGGATCTTTGTGTGCGATCCAGTCGGTTCGGAGTTGATCATACTCAATTATAGTGCTGTCCTTATTCTCACCCTGAAGCGTCACGTAGTCCTGTGTTATCCTTATCTTCTCGTTATAGACTCCGTTCTTGACAAATATCACGACGCGCTCATAGTTGAACATCGGCAATGCATCTATAGCCTGGGTGATGGTGGTGAAATCTCCGCTGCCGTCTTTGGCAACGATGATATGATGAGGATCAAAAGGAAAGGCTGCTCCGGCAAGAGACAGCAATAGAAGATTGACAAACCAGAACTCTTTCCGGAATCCAAACCGTCTTGTGAGCCCGGGTTTGTTCCGTGATTCAAGATGAGACTGCCCTTCCCTTTTATTCATAATAAATCACTGATTGTGCGTTCGCCAACCCGGCGATGTCGACGCGGAAAGCGCTCGTCTCCAGGAATATCTGAATACCGAATTCCTGGAGACCGCAACGCCTGATTGAGGGAGAATTCAAAAACGTAAAGTGGATTAAAGGCACTGCGCGAACCGTCCGACTAACGCTGGGCTTTTCCGATCCGTGAGAGATAGTGACAATTGACCTCAATTCAGATGCCTATTCTCCTGCGCTATTTGAGAAGCCGGACGGTGAATAATGTCCGGATTGAACGAAGCTGGTTGCCGCTGGACGGATGGAGCTTGCCGTATTCCGCCATTTTCCGGTTGAACGTGCCCAGCCACGGCTGACGTTGAGTGAGTAGAAGCCGGGAGATCGCTGCAAAATGTGACCAAGGGTCCACGACTCATGCAAAAAACCGCTCAAATTTTCAAATTATCGCTCACTTGAACGATAACTTAACCGATAACTTAAATGCCCCTAAGTTTACACTCGCTGAACCTAAATGTCAAGCACTTTCTTACGCCGGGGAATTCCAAATCCCCTTCAAATCGGCGATTTGCCCACGGTGAGGTTGGTGAGCTACAATTCCAGGAGGAGCCTCACCAACCTCTGACCCCGGAACCTACCAGCCGGGCCATCCCCTTCCAGACCGCGGCTGCGATCTCGCGCTGGCCCGCCATATTCGGGTGAAGACCGTCGACATAGTTTCCCGGTGACACCGCATGAAGCAGGGAAATAAATGCGACCGAGTCATCCTTGGCGAGTTTCCTGTATTCGCGGTCGAGCCTGACGAGCGACCTTTCGGTGTTCTCATTGTACTTTTTCCTGACGTTGAGAGGAGATATCGCCTTCAGCTCGATCTGCGTCGGCGAGAGTATCACTATCTTTGTCCTGCCATCATTTTCTCTCACCTGTCCGATCATCCATCTCATGTTTTCGACGCAGCTGTTCACCATGCTGTCGTTGCCATTCTTCAA
>JAJYJD010000002.1 GCA_021789755.1 Bacteroidota bacterium | reverse complement strand
ACTATTTCAACACGCTTACGGACCATTAGCGACATCCCCCGCAACGGAAAGGGATCTCGTAAAGAGGGTAAAAGCCGGCGACCAGTTGGCGCTCGAGGAGATATTCGACCGCTATTATGATGGACTGTGCCGGTTCACTTTGAGCCTCACTCGTTCCCGGGACGATGTTGAGGATCTTGTCCAGGAGATTTTCGTCAAGATCTGGACTAACAGGACTTCGTGGAATCCAAAGGGGGCAATAAACACATACCTTTTTAAAGCCGCGCGAAACCAGGCGATCAATTTCATCAAGAGTAAGAGGGCTTCTGCATTCTATACCGGACAAGACGATGAGGAGTTGCCTTCACTAGACGACGAAGACCCGGTCAAGAAAATTTACGAGAAAGACGCTGTTGCCGCGGTTAATAAAGCCATCGACAGGCTCTCCCCGAAATGCAGGCTGGTTTTCACACTTAACAGATGGGAAGGGCTTTCGTATACCGAGATCGCGGATATCCTCGGCGTATCCCAAAAAACCGTGGAAAATCAAATATCCCACGCCTTAAAAATTTTAAGGAAAGATCTCTCACATATACTCGAATAATCGCGTCCGCATAGGGGTAAATCACTTTCCAACTGTATTTATAGTAGTCGCATTTTTCAGGTTCCATAAAAGGAGAGCAGACCTGTATTGACTAACCGCAGGCTAAAACTGTTGGCGAGATACCTCTCCTCCGAATGCACGGAGGAGGAGAGAGTTGGAGTCGAGAAGTGGATCGGCTCGAGCTCCGAAAACAGGCACTCGTTCGAAACTCTGAAAAAAATCTGGGGACTATCCGGACAGAAAGCAGAAGAATGGCGCTCGGGGCGTTCGATTACTTCATTCAGACTTAGACTGAAGACCGCCGAGTCTGGCTTGCGCAATAACCGCGGCGGGACAGTGAGACTGTACAAAATTGTCCCCAGAAAGAAGGCAGCGGTAATTCACTCCATCAGTCGCGTATTAAGTGCAGCAGCGGTCATTCTGCTGGTAGTCGGAACGGTGTATCTTGCCACGCTCTTAAAGGAATTTGCGCAAGAGCGAAAGACATCGGAAGAGAAGCCGGTCGTATCTTACGAACAAATATCAACCAGACCCGGTCAGCGGATAACACTGACATTCGCAGACGGAACCAGAATTCTGCTCAACTCAGCCAGCAGCCTGCGGTACGCGGACGTCCCCGATGGTAAACGGGAATTCTTCCTTTCCGGCGAAGCATTCTTCGAGGTCGTTCATTCGGACCGCAGGCCTTTGATTGTAAAGACGGACGACGCTGTAATAAGGGATATGGGTACAAAGTTCGACGTCGAGTCGTGGCCAGGTGATCGCCGAACCCGTGTAGCCGTTGCCGAAGGCGAAGTCACTCTCTCTGCAAAGAGCCAGGCCGGCAGCCAGTCCGCAACGGTGACGCGCGGAAGATACTCCGTCGTCATGGATGGGAAAATAGCCGTACCTCCTTCCTACACCGACATCGGTGAGAACCTGGCGTGGCTCAAGGGCTTTCTTCTCTTTCGCAATGAGCCCATCGCCGGCGTATTCAAACAACTTCGAAGGAAATACGGATTACACTGTTCAGCTTCCGATCCTTCAATTCTCTCCAGGACGATAACGGCGACATTCACCGGGGAACAAACCCCCGATGAAATCCTGAAGATAATCGCATTGTCGTTAAACGTGAATTACAGGTCATCGAGAGATTCAGTCCAATTCGTTTTGAGAAAACCATTCTTAAGACGGAATAAAACCAATTAAGAGGAGGATAAAACCATGAGGAAACTTCATAGGCTCCTTATAAGCACCGCACTTGTGCCTCTCTTTCTTTACCTGCCGGCGACGGCCGCTCAGGTCACGAGCGTCCCAACCGCCTATTCTGCGATGAACCGAATGGGAAGACCGCTGCCTTCAGCAGCAGGGGAGGTTCACCCCGACTATCTTAAGCTCCCCATTTCTATCAATCTCAGAAACGTTTCTCTTGCAAGAGCACTCGACGAGATTTCGTCAAAGACGGGATTGCATTTCTCCTACAGCAGAGAGATCGTACCCGTGAACGAGGAAGTCAGCTTAAATGTCAGTAACGCGAGCGTGGAGGATGCTCTGAACGAAATTCTCGCCGGAACGGATCTGACATGGATTCCGATGGCGAAGAACGAGGTCGTGATCACGCAGACGAAGGCTGACCCGTCCGGGCAAGGAACCATAAAGGGAAGAGTGGTCGACCAGAACGGTAATTCTGTAGCATTCGCGAACGTACTCGTAGTCGGCACCAGTCTTGGCGCGGCTGCGGACGCAAATGGTGACTATGTGATCAATAATGCACCGGCGGGTACTCACGAGTTGCGTACCAGTGCGGTGGGTTATTCGAGCCAGCTAATCAGAGTCACGGTGACAGAAGGAGAGACGACGACTCAGAACTTCACGCTTCCACTCGATCTCCTGGGGATGCACGAAGTGGTAGTGACCGGAACTGCAATCCCGGTCCAGAAACTAAATGCAACCAACTCAATCAGCACGGTCAGCCCGAAGGAACTCACGCTGGCACAACCGTTCAGCACGACCGAATTCCTGAAGTACATCCCAGGCTTCACAAGGGTAGAGAGCTCGGGTGGTTATGTCAACGAGAATTACACCATGCGCGGGATCTACTCGACAATCTTCATCAATTTCATGGAGAACGGACTTCCGTGCTTCCCGACTCAGAATATTTTCTTCATGAACACCGACAACCTTTTCAGGATTGATGACAATATCCAGCGGGTTGAGGTAGTACGCGGTGGCAGCGCAGGTACGTTTGGTTCGAATACACCTGCTGCGGTTATAAACCTGATTTCCAAGACCGGCGGTCCCACCCTGGCGGGTCAAACGCAACTCCAGGTCGGAACGCAGGGCCTTGCCAAAGTCGATTTCGATGTCAACGGACCGCTTGCTCCGGAGTGGCGGTTCGACCTCGGCGGCTTCTACCTGTACGACCATGGGGTCAGGAATCCGGGATATCCCGGCAACAAGGGTGGTGAGCTCCAGGCCAATATCACCCGCCTGCTCCCCAACGGCTACATCAGAGTCTATGGGAAATACATCAACTCCCAGAGCCAGTTCATTCTCGATCTGCCGCACGACAATCCGGCCAACCCGACCCAGTTTGTGCCGGGTTTCGGAACCTATGGATCGTTCAATTCACCGGAAGGTCTTAACATTTCTGTGCCGACGCCGAACGGCGCTTTGACTCTTCCGCTTGGAAACGGACTATCCACAAACGCCGGCTGGTTGACGGGCGAGATCAACCTCAATTTCCCGGACGGCTGGAACGTCAAGAACCAAATGCAGGTGATGAGCAACCAGCAGGAATGGAATGCCATTATACCAGGGAATGCAGAACCGGTCGGCGCCTGGGAAGCCGGCGAGCTAAGCACATTGCAGGGAATGGGCTTTATTCCCGCGAACGCATCAGGCGTCAATTGGAATCTCACTTACACCAATCTGCTCAATCCGAATGGCACCCATGTCTCGTTCCCGAACGGCGCATACAGCCCCCTCAACGGACTGATCTCTCCCGGAAATGAGTGGCACGTCGCAAAGCCCATGTCAGCCTTTCAGGAGCAATTCCAGATCAACAAGTCTCTCGATTTTGGAGGAGACTTCCTGTACCACCATGACCTCAGCTTAATACTTTACTGGTCAAACTATTCGATGGGGAACAACTGGTACTTTCCGACGGTCCTCACCGATGTTCAGAACATAACTCATTTCCTCGACGCGGCGGTGACTTACACCGATCCCAAAACAGGTACCACGAAAACGCTTAACGTAACACAAAACGGATTCACCAACGACATGTCATACTACGTGAATGGCTATGGGTACGCGTCCATTTTAGACGGGGTCTTGAGCGATCAGATGATGGTCACCGACAGGCTGCGCCTCAATCTCGCAGCCCGCTGGGAGGGCGATGGATTTGTTCAGACTACCGAGAACAATTCCACTTTCAGCCCTAATGGTACGTTGCTACCAGATTCTGCCTCCATAATTAATAGCGGCTTGGGTCCGTACGCGATTGAAACCTTCGGCAATGGCAGCTACCGGCACATGAGCTCCTACCTTCGTGATTGGGCATTTACGGCTGGACTCAATTACGAGATCATGCCGCAAGTATTTGCTTTTTACGCGAACTTCAGCCGTGGTTATGAAATGCCATCACTCGATAACCTTTTGCAGGACGTGCCGGCGCAGGTTGCTCTGTTCCAGGATGAGCAAACGCTTCAATATGAAGGCGGATTCAAATACAACAGCGATGTACTTGCCTTCAATGCCGATGCTTTCTTTGCTAACCTGACAAATATCACCAGCCAGGGCGCGGTCAATACTCCGAGCGGAGGAGTCGTGTGGGTTACCGACTATGGTCTCAACCAAAACGCTTATGGAATTGAGGCCGATCTGACTTATGCTCCGGTTACAGGATTGTACCTGCGGGGAAACTGGACTCTCTTGAAAGCAACTTATGCAAGCAGCGGCAGTTTCGCACTAAATGGAATCCCCAATTCAATCGGCGACCTCATGGGTACGTACACTCTCGACAATTGGACCCTTGAGGCAGACTTGCATTATGTCGGCAACCGCATAGGCGGACTGAATTTCGGCGGCTACACGAGCGGCGGGAAGGCTGTCTTCGTCGTCGGGACGGCACTTCCGGCTTACAATTATATGAACGCCGGCCTATCCTACTACATACCTTCAGAGGCCATAACTCTTGCACTCGGCGTTACGAACCTCTACCAGAGCCAGGGTCTCGAAGAGGGAAATCCGAGAGCGAGCGCGGTCGGGAATTACTTCCTTGCACGACCGATATTGCCGAGAAGGCTGACATTCAGTGTAGGCTATCAATTCTAAAAGCAAAAAAATAGACAAGCTTCTGCTGGCTGGGAGGGATCTCCCAGCCAGCGTCGCTTAAAGGGGTACAGAAGTTATGCTACCCAAATTGACAATGCTTGCAACGCTCGGGATCTCGCTCGCCGTTATTGTGTCAGGATGCTCAAGCCCCACTTCGGCGTTATCTTCAGCACCCCCGACGCTGACAGTTCCGACTTTTGCCAGTCCGAGTTCCACATCTGCAACCGCCGGCACGAGCGTCGGGGCGCAGACTGCGTTGGCTGCCGCCGCGGGCTTTAATGGCATTTTGCAGGACTCTCTCCTTTTTCTCGAGGGACGTGGGACACAACAGGGCGGAACTTGGACATGGATTACGCAATCGAGCGCTCTCACCGCTACCGTGACATCCAGCGGGGGAAACTACAGCCTGAACCTCGTGTTCGATGGAACCTGCCAGAATGAAAATTACAGTGACACTTACATGCTGACCGGCCCCTTGAGTCCCGATGGAAGTACCGGCAACTGGTCCATGACGACACCTTCCGAAGACGCGCAGCTTACGCGGTCCACCGATGCCAACGGCACGCCTACGGGAACGATCACAACTTCCGGCTCAAATAACGCGAAGGACATTTTGACCGACGACGCAGACAAAAGTGGAAAACTGAAAGTGCACACAAAGTCTGCCGAGACGATCGACGTCACATGGAATTCAAACGGCTTCGGCAAATGGACAGAGTGTGATCCCAAAGGAAATACCATAAACTCCGGCAGTTGGTCCTGATTCATCCAATTACATTATCCATAAGAGCTCTGTAAGCGGTTGCACACATATTCATGCTATAAGGAAACACCACTAATTAACTGCTCCTCCGAACTAAGTTCACGAAGAGGCGAAGATATGGTACAAAACGTAATCCGAAAGGCCACCCTCATTTTTCTTCTCCTGACGGCGCAGGTGCTGTCGGCGCAGCAGAACAGTTTTCTGATTTCTGCAAACCACGTCTCGAAAAAATACACGTCCACTTACCTCGGGAACGGCAATATCGGAGTATCCTCCTCACAACTCGGCACACTGCCGACTCAGTCGTATATGGCGTGGATATTCGAACACTACCCCGGGGATGTCGCGAGAATAGCTTCACTGCCGGCATGGGATGCCGTAAACCTCTATAACGGAAAAGACTGGCTCAATGAGACGAACGCGACCGCCGGCTCCATCACAGGCTATCGGCAGACACTCGATATGTATAACGGCGTTCTGAAGACCGCTTATAGATGGAACATTGGGACCCGTCTGACCGAGATTGCCATCAACTTGTTCGTATCGCGGTCAAACCCCCATCTGGCGGCAACGGAATTCACCGTGAGGCCCCACCATTCCGGACTTGTGAGAGTCATCTTCCCTATCATGCAGTGGAAGGAACCGGACAGGATGGAGTTGGCGAAAGTCGGCGACATAAAAGTCAAAATGATTAACGGGCTTCCCGACGTCTGGTACCCGGGGCACATGAAGATAGAAGAGAGCATGACGCATGGAGCACAGAGTGGCGCTGTCGAATCGGTGGTAGCGGAGCCGGACGGGAATTCCGTTCGCGTTGCAATTGCAGAAAACATATCATGGTACCCGCACTTAGTCAAAGCGGAGATAACCGAAGACACGACCGAAGCAGGTCCTTCAATCACGGTAAGTTTCGCCGCAAAAGCCGGGATGACCTACCGGTTCTATCGCTACGTGGGGATATTTTCATCCCGAGAGACAAAAGACCCTTTGCTGGCGGCAAGACGTACCGCATCACGCGCAGCATTGGGAGGGTTCCTGACCGTCCTGAAGTCCAGCGAGGCCGCATGGCATAAGCTCTGGCGGACGAATATTATCGTCAAAGGAGACCCGAGGCTCCAGAAGGTCATTCACTCGTCGATGTTTTATTTGCTTTCCAGCGCGCGAGCCGGAAGCGACTTTGGCGTCCCGCCTATGGGACTTTCCAGCGACGGATACTACGGGCATATTTTCTGGGATTCGGACACATGGATGTTCCCCCCGCTCCTTCTTATGCATCCCAACATAGCTAAGTCGATGGTTATGTTCAGGTACAAAGCCCTGCCTGCCGCGGAAGCTAACGCGAAACTCAACGGTTACAAGGGAGCGATGTATCCCTGGGAATCGGATGAGAACGGCAACGAAGCGTGCCCGAAGTTCGCGTATCAGAACGCGCTGTACGAAAACCATGTCACAGGTGACGTGGCATTCGCGCAGTGGCAGTACTACCTGGCAACGGAAGACAGGTCATGGCTGGAACATTACGGGTATCCCGTAATAAAAGCTACCGCAGATTTCTGGAAAAGCAGGACCAAGTACGATAAGTCGAACGGCACTTACAACATCGACAGCGTCGTATCGGTAGATGAGGGGCTCATAGGAATCGACAACGACGCATACACAAACCTCGTCGCGAGGAGAAACCTCGAGATTGCGACCGAGGCGGCGCGTGTACTCGGAAAAAGTGCAGACCCGATGTGGAACACGATTGCCGGCAAACTCTACATACCGTACGACAGCACGAGGCACTGTTACCTGACATATCAAAACGCTCCGCCCCAATCCCTTGGTGCGGTCGTTCCACTTTTATACTATCCGCTTGAGCTGAAAGTTGCCAATGACGTCAAGCGGAACGACCTATCGAACGCCCTCTCGTTCATGAAGAAGAACGGGACGGGAGTCATGATGGGCATAACATTGTACCAGATCGTCGCAGCCGAGATTCAGAATAGGAACTTGTTCCAGGATTTTTATAAATTGAGCTACAGGCCGTACATCAGAGGCTCGTTCAATGTGTTTGCCGAAACGCCGGAGAACATGTCGACCAATTTCCTGACGGGTTCCGGCGGCTTTCTTCAGCAGGTAGTCTTCGGCTACACAGGTTTACGGATAACGTCGAAAGGCCTGTCGGCAAAATACAAACCGATGCTCCCGGATGGAGTGAGGTCGCTTACGATTACCAATCTGCACTTCAGAGGCAAACTCTACGACGTCACCGTGAAGAACGGGAAGACAAACCTGGTCAAGAAATGAGACACCGGAAATGAAAAGGATCAGCCTCGCGCTCGTCGCCCTTTCAACGACGCTGCTTATTTCGGGAAATGCGATCTCCCGGTCGAAGGATAATGAATTCGCCCGCGTTGAAGTCCTTGTGCGTCCCACCCTCGACTCGCTGGTTGCCAAAGAGGACACCGACGGCGACAAGAGGATCACGATAGACGACCCGCACATTCCCGGCACGGACAGGGGCAACAAGCGATTCTGGATCACTTCACTCGACGGCAAGAAATACGAAGTGGCCGAGACATATTACCTTTCCAATCTCTTGCAGGCATTGAAGCTCGACGAAGACGAGGGAAAGGACACAGCCTGGATTGAGGGGCGCGAGATTTTCGAGCCGCCCGTCGAACACATTGCGCAATCGATAAAGGATCTCTACTGGGACGGTTTGACCAGGAGAATCGACGAGAGCGGCCTCGAAAAGATATTCAAGGACACAAAGACTCACACTATCGACGGCTACAATTACGTCTACGTTCCTCACGGCGACGAGATGGCATTCGATTATTTCGACAGCATCGCCGTCAAGCACCCCGATTTCAAAATGAAAGTCGTCAGACTTCCAGAGAAGGTCACTCCGAAATATGTCGAGAGTCTCAACGACAGGGCCGGCATTCTAAGTCTCAAGCTCATCAAATCTCCGGACGGTAAGATCGAAGGAGCGCCGTTCGTCGTACCTGGCGGCAGGTTCAACGAGATGTACGGATGGGACAGCTATTTCATCACTCTCGGGCTCCTACAGGACGGAAGATTCTCGCTCGCGAAGTCGATGGTCGATAACTTCATATATGAGATCGACAACTACGGAAAAATACTTAACGCCAACCGGACTTATTATCTGACGCGGTCACAGCCGCCCTTCTTCACTTCGATGGCGCTGGCAGTTTACGAGCATCTCCCGAGAGATTCGGCCACCACTGTATGGTTGAAGGAGGTCCTCGAGGCCGCGATCAGACAATACAAAAGCTACTGGATGGGCCCCGAACACCTGACGTGGACCGGGCTGAGCCGGTATTATGACGACGGCATCGGCCCGCCGCCCGAGGTCGAGCCGGGAAGGTACGACTACCTTTATGCCGAGTACGCAAAGAAATACGGAATGGATCCAAAGGATTTCGAGCATGAGTACATTTCCGGAAAATTGAATGTCCCGGCTCTGAACAAATTTTTCACCGACGACAGGAGCATGCGCGAATCGGGACACGATGCGAGTTACCGGCTTCAATACGATTGCGCCGAACTCGTTACCGTCGACCTGAATTCCCTCCTTTACAAATCGGAGACAAATATCGCGCGGATTATTTCAGAAGGATTCGGCGGAAAGGTGAAGCTGGACAACGGCAAGCTCGAAAGAGCATCTACCTGGGAGCAAAAAGCGGAAAAGCGCAAGGAACTGATGACGAAGTATCTCTGGAACGAGAAGCGAGGGATGTTCTTCGATTACGACTTCGTCGACCGCAAGCAGACCGATTACGTGAGCGCGACGACGTTCTATCCTCTGTGGGCCGGCGTCGCGACAAAAAAGCAGGCCGAAGCTTTGGTGAAAAACGCGCTGCCACTCCTGGAAATGCCCGGTGGGATAGTCGGCTCCACGGAAGAATCGCGCGGACCGATCACGAAAGATCACCCACAGACCCAGTGGGACTACCCGTTCGGCTGGGCCCCTCATCAGATGCTGGTATGGAGGGGACTCAAGGATTACGGATTTGGAAAGATTGCACAGGAGCTTGCTTACAGGTGGCTATACACCATCACGATCAACGCGTATAATTACAACGGCACCATCGCGGAGAAGTACGACATGGTCAGCCGCTCCTCGCAGGTCTTCGCCGAATATGGCAATGTGGGAACGAAGTTCTCGTTCATCACACGACAGGGATTCGGATGGACGAATGCGTCTTATGTTGTCGGACTCACCTATCTGTCAAAGAAGCTAATCGCGGATCTGGACCGGCTCATACCTCCCGAATGGGTTTTCGATCGGTGAAGCATTTCCAATCGGAATCAGCCGGAGGGTTTGCACTCAGACCGAACTTCACGCGCGCCGTTTTGTTCTATAACGTATGAAAACACAAAAAGTATTCTAACCAAGGAAAGAATGATTAATGAGTAATACGATGACCGTGATGGTTACCGGGGCGACGGGAAAACAGGGCGGTTCAGTCATCAAAGCGCTCCTCAGAAGCGGGTACCGTGTTGTTGCACTTACAAGAGATCCGGCGTCGAAGAGCGCAATGATACTTCACAACGACGGAGTGAGAATCGCAATTGGCGACATGTCTCACGAAGACTCACTCGCCGGCGTGATGACAGGCGTCGATGCGGTTTTCGCGATGAGCACTCCGTTCCAGAGCGGCCACGAAGGTGAGGTGGCACAGGGAGTGAACGTGACGAAGGCGGCGAAGACCGCTGGAGTCCGGCACCTTGTCTTCAGCTCCGTGGCAAGTGCCAACAAGAACACCGGAATACCGCACTTCGACACAAAATTCAAGATCGAGCAGTATATTGCAGCCTCTGGCATCCCTTACACGATCATCGGTCCGGCGGCGTTCATGGAGAATTTCATACAGCCGCAGGCGATCGCGGCTTTAAAGGAAGGCAAATTACGGAGAGCGCTTCCGGCTTCTCGCCCTGTCCAGCTGGTTGCTGTGGAAGACATCGGCGCCTTCGCAGTCTTCGCCATCGAGCATCCGCAGTTTCTTCTCAACAAGCGGATAGACATCGCCGGAGACGAACTCACCGGCGAACAAACTGCCGCTATACTTACCAGGTCAATAGGGAGGATGATTACTTACGAGGAGTTCTCTCCGGAGGTTCTGAAGTCCCGGAGCCCCGACCTGGCGAAGATGATGGAGTGGCAGGCGAAGAACGATTACACCGCCGACATCGGCCGCTTGCGCCTCGACTTCCCCGAGATAGGATGGCACAGACTGGAAGAGTGGGCGCGGGGAATTGACTGGAAAGCGCTGCTCGCGTCGTAGCGAGCCGGCACTTTTCCCGGCCCGCCATCTGCTACCTACTGCTTACTTCCTTCTTCTCCCTTCGACACCACCGTATCATACCAGCTCCTCTTCTGCCGCGGGACTCCGTCGTCGACATGGATATGTTTTATCTCCATGTACTCTTCGAGGCCGATCCGGCCGAATTCCCTTCCGACACCGCTCTGCTTATAGCCACCGAAAGGCGCGCGCTCGTTCAGCAGGTGCCACTCGTTGATCCAGACCGTCCCCGCCTTTAGCTTTTCCGCAATTTTCCTCGCACGGACTATATCTTTGCTCCACACGCCCGCCGCCAGACCGTAGACAACGTCGTTCGCCAGCCTGACAGCTTCTTCGTCCGATGAGAACCTGCTCACTACCAGCACAGGCCCAAAGATTTCTTCCTGCGCGATCTTCGAACGGTTATCGACATCGAGAAAGATCGTCGGCTCGACAAAATTGCCCTTCGAAAGTTCCGGCAAACAAGTCGCGCCGCCGCCTAAAGCAACCTTGAATCCGTCCTTTCTTCCGCTCTCGATATACCCAAACACTCTGCTCTCCTGCTTCTTCGAGATGAGTGGTCCGATGTCTGTCGACTCATCCATTGGGTCGCCGAGCTTCATTCTCTTCGCCTTTTCGACAAGCGCCGACACAAAGCCATCGTACACTTTCTCGTGTACCAGCAATCTCGTCGCGGCCTCGCAGCATTGTCCTGAGTGGTAGAACATACCATACAGGCTTCCGTCGATCGCGAGATCCATGTCGGCGTCATCAAGAACGATATTCGCCGACTTCCCTCCGCACTCGAGCGTCAGCCTCTTGAAATCGTTCGCCGCCAGCTCCATTATCTTCTTCCCGACCGCCGTCGATCCGGTAAACGCGATCTTATCGACGCCTGGATGCCTGACGAGCGCTTCGCCGGCATCCGGGCCATAGCCGGGGACTATGTTGACAACACCAGCCGGCAATCCCACCTCATCGATTATCTTTGCAAGCTCCATAGCGGTGACAGGCGTCAGCTCCGACGGCTTGAGTACGACGGTGCATCCTGCCGCGAGCGCAGGCCCGAGTTTCCAAGCCGCCATTTTCAGAGGAAAATTCCACGGTATTATCGCGCCAACGACGCCAACCGGTTCATACCTCAGGTAATTCCTGGCAAATCCTGGTTTGGAAATATCGGTCATCTCGCGTTCGTTTTCCCCCGCCGCGAGTCTCGAGAATATATTGAAAGCCCTGGCGGTGAGGAATATGTCTTCCCTGGCTTTCTTTAGCGTCGAGCCGGAATCGAGGACCTCAAGCTCGACAAGTTGCGCTGCTTTCTCATTAATCCTGTCCCCGATCTTCTTCATGTAAGCTGCACGATCAGCTGCCGGCATTCCGGGCCACACGCCCGAATCGAAAGCTTTCCTCGCCGCGGAGACAGCCGCGTTGACGTCTTCACGGGACGCGACAGCGAACCTCGCGACCACGGAGCCGTCGAACGGATTGAGCGTGTCGTCCACGCGTCCGCTCCTCGAATCCACGAATTTCCCGTCTATATAAAGTTTGTACTCGCGCATGAAATCCTCATTGGTTTGTCCTTCGAAATCCGGGAAGAACAAATACCACACGGAATCCGCAGTCGAGGCGGATTGTCACGGATTTAATAAACAATCCGATATCAGTGCAAATCCGTTTTCTTCCGTGTCATCGGCGTGCCGTCTTTCCGGATGATTGCTATTTGATTTTGTACCTTCTCTTTGTCTTCTCTATCTCGCTCAGGTGGTGTTCGAAATGCTCGACGGTGTGTTCCAGGATGCCCATCAGCGTCACTTTGCCGTTCTCGTTATGAATCCCTGTCCTGGAGAAATCTCTGTCCTTGAGGTTCTTCAGAATCGGTGTCATGGAAGCCCTCAGCGTGTAAAGGAGCGCAACGGAGTTTTCAACGTCTGTAACCGAATAAATCAGGCTGTCGGCCCACTTTGTCTGATCGAATGCGATGAGTAGTGGGTTGTCCTCTGCGATGATCTTCTTCATCCTGCAGACGAGATTGAGTTCTGCATCGGCTAGATGATGAACCTGTTGCCTTATCGTCCACTTCTTCGGAGCCGATCTGCGGTCAAGATCTCTGTCTGAAAGCCCGTCGACGCTGGCGATCAGGTCGCCCGGACCGTCCTCGTATCTGCGTATCAAAGCGATCGTTTTTGAACTCATTCGGAATCTCCTGCATTGGTTCTGGTGAAAAAATTACGGTCTGAACAAAGTGAGAAGAACTATTACGATCACGAGGATCCAGTTCGCGAGAAAGAAAAGAGTCTGCTTGCTGTTAAGCGAATCCATTTTCTGGCCGGCATCTTCAGGCGGGTTAATCTGGTTCATCTGATCGAGGATCATCGCGCGCTGGCGCGCCGTCTTGGGGCTGAGCACCATGCCGATACCGAGCAGGACTATGAAGAAGAGGAGCTTCAGACCGAGCCACGCCGCGCTTCCGAACAGGTCGCCGAATGTGATGTGAAGTGATATCATGTTCCCGATCCCGCTGAGTATCAATACGAGCGCACCGAAGGGCGACAGGAGGCCCACGCTTCTCAGTATTTTGGCGGCATGTTGTTTCATTCTAATGTCGTTTTCCCATCTGAAATTCGCCTCTATAATCGGGCCGGCAAAGAGAAGCGTGAATATCATTCCCACGCCGATCAGGTGGAACAAAAGTGATACGTGGATCCAATCCATTTAGTGTCTCCTTTTTAATGATCCCGGTAACATATTCTGTGCAAGAAGGACATAAAATCCTAATATCTGAGCACCAAACTCCGAGCAGATTCCAATCGTCCAAATCCGGATTTCGGAAGCCACGCGAGCAGTGCAACTTTAAAATCCGGAAATCCCGGATTCAGCATTTCCAATTCAGTTAGAGTTTCGAGTTTAGAGTTTTACTCAAAGGGCTATTTTCAAAGCGCAGGACTATGTCAGTCTTATTATGGTCGATATTCCCTGCCCGACGCCTACGCACATCGTCGCAAGGCCGAACTCTGTCTTGCTCCTCTTCATTTCATGAACGAGAGTGGTCAGGATGCGTGCACCGCTCGCACCGAGCGGATGGCCGAGCGCGATAGCTCCGCCGTTAACGTTGGTGATCTCCCTGTCGAACCCAATATCACGGATGACCGCGAGCGACTGCGCGGCAAAAGCTTCGTTCAATTCTATGAGTCCTATTTTTTCCAGTTTCAACTTTGCTTTCTCGAGGGCTTTCTGAGTCGCTGGGACCGGCCCGATCCCCATGTACCTCGGATCAACACCGGCGGTGCCCGACGAAACTATTTGTCCCATCGGTGTCAGGCCGTTCGCCTTCACGAAAGACTCCGAGCAAAGAAGCAGCGCGGCGGCGCCGTCATTGAGCCCGGATGAGTTCCCGGCAGTTACGGTTCCGGCCGATCTGAATGAAGGTTTCAGTTTCGACATCTTCTCCAGGTTCGTATCGCGCCTCGGGCCTTCATCGTGCGTTACCCGCATCCCTTCGCCCTTATGTTCCATGATGTTGACCGGGACGATTTCGTCGGCGAACTTGCCGTCGTCCTGGGCCACGATTGCACGCCGGTGACTTTCAAGCGCGAAGCTGTCCTGCTCGTCGCGGCGGATCTTGTATTTTTCGGCTAAATTCTCCGCAGTCTCACCCATGCTCTCCAACGGAAAACGCGCGGCCAATTTCGGGTTCGGAAAGCGCCAGCCGAGCGCCGTGTCGTAAGCGGACAGGTTGCCGTAAACTGTCTCTCCCGTGGTATTCTTCGCGAGCGCATAGGGAGCCCGTGACATGCTCTCGGCTCCGCCGGCGATTACGCATTCGGCGTCACCCGCCCAGATCATCCTGGCCGCGGAGTTGACGGCTTCGAGGCTGGAACCACAGAGGCGGTTGACAGTGTATGCCGGCACGCTGTACGGAAAGCCGGCAAGGAGCACAGCCATTCGGGCGACGTTCCTGTTGTCCTCCCCCGCCTGGTTGGCGCATCCCAATATCACTTCGTCCACTTTAGCAGGATCAATTCGCGTTCTGTCCACGACAGCACCGATAACTATCGCCGCGAGATCGTCGGGCCTGACGCTTCTAAGTACGCCGCCATACTTTCCGACAGGCGTTCTGAATGCCGCGACGATGTATGCAGGGGAAATGTGTCCGCTCATATACCCTGCAACAAAAATCTCGTCATGAAGATTTCCGGAAAAAAAGGGTGGGAAAGAAATGATGCGTCATATATCCCCGAAAGGCATTAGCGTCACGGGGATTTCGCGGATTGTGCCAGTTTATTCAGTCCTTCAATATTCGTTTTGTCAAGAAGATTGTACAGAGGCCTTGTGCTATCCATTCCGGTACCGGTAATCTCTACAAGGAATCTGTTCGAGACCGGGAGTTGAAGCTTAGCATCCCGGGATGCGCCGTCAAACGTTTCAAGGACTCTGATGCCGTCGTACAGGACCGTTCTCTCGTAGCCTGTCCGGGTTTCCTTATCGATATCGCCTGAAACATTCATGTAAGACGGTATGCTCACCATGTCCGTTATCTTCACGGAGATGGAACTCTCTGATGTGTCCGTCGCGAGGTGGTAGATAACCTGAGCCCAAGAGGTAGAGAATCCCATCATCGAAGACGTCTCACCAGTCGGTTTTCCCCGGGAATAGTTTTCGAATTCTCCCGCCGGCAGGAAATGCTGGAGTTCCGTGAACTGATAGACCTGCGGCTGCGCGAACGCTGTGGCTGAAAACAAGAGTGCGCAAAGACACACGACGTTTCTAGCTCGCATGTGCATTCTCCTTTCTAATGCGACAGCATCAGGCTCGGCCTGTATGCGTCGCCGTAAGAACGGCGCATGATCTGAAGGAACTCCGCGATCAGATATTTGCCGATCGATCCGGAAAGCTCAAGAGGTCCCTTCGGGAAATTTGTTCCGAGCCTCAATGCCAGGTCTATGTCCTCACCGTCGGCAATGCCTTCCTCGAGCATAAGGTGAGCCTCGTTCACCAGCATGGAAACTGTTCTGGCGAGTATGAGCTGTTGAGCGTCGTTGAGCGGACTCTTGATCTCCAGCTTTGCGCAAATTTTGTGTGCCATTTCCCGAAAAGTCTCCCCTATGAAAGCGTCTCTCCGTTCTATCTTTAAAGCCCTGCGGGCGGTTTTGTCGTCGTAGCTGTAGAATCCTTTCCCGGTTTTTCTCCCGAGCAGCCCGGACTCCACCATCTTCTGCTGCAGTATCACCGGCCTGAATCTGGGCTCATGAAAGAACTGCTCGTATATCGATTTCGATACGACGAAATTGATGTCGATGCCGACCAGGTCGAGAAGCCTGAACGGCCCCATGGGAAAATTAGCACTCTCAAAAGCAAAATCTATTTCTTCGATTCCCCCCAGTCTCTCGGACAGGAAGCGGAGCGGCTCAAGGTAGAAATGCCGCACGCACCGGTTCACCACAAAACCGGGTGTATCCCGCGTCACAATTGGCGTTTTGCCGATCTGCCTGACGATCTGCGAAATCTCCTGTAAAATCCCATCCGAGAGGAAATCGGTCTTAACGACTTCCACCAGTTTCATCTTGTGTGCGGGATTGAAGAAGTGGAGTCCCGCGATCCTGTTCCTTCCGATGCACCCGTTGGCAATCGCGCCGATGGGGAGACTTGAAGTATTCGAGGCAAGCGGAACGTCGGGCCCGCAAATCTTGTCCAGTTTTGCAAAGAGATCCTTCTTCACGGCAAGATTTTCGATAACTGCCTCGATGACGAGGTGCACTTCGGAGAATTCGGACAGCTCCGTTCGGGGATGGATCCTCGCAATCGCCGCCTGTGCATCATCGGGCCTTATCCTGCCCTTCTCGGCCTCGCGGTGAAATTCCTTGCCGATCAACTCCAGTGAGTGTGAGATGATTTCTTTCGAAACATCGTACAGCAGGACTTCCCATCCGCTCCTCGCGAAGGAGATCGCAATCCCGGCACCCATCGTGCCCGTACCTGCAATACCGACCGCTTTCATCAGCCCGATATAACTCCGTCTTCCTCGATTTTCTCCCATTCCGGTGTCCAGACGGGCAAATTGAGCCCCCACTCCGAACACTTCAGCCGGACCTCTTCCGAGAACGCCTTGCGCACTTCGTCATTGTCCCTGGCTTTGAGGCCGTACTTCCTGTACACCATGTTATGATGTGTCTTCGGTTTCCCGAATATGTTCATCGTACGCGGGTACCACCTGACCAGCGCGGACTGGATTTCCGCTTTCGTCTCGCGGTCGAGCGCCATTTTCTTCACCCAGAAATCTCCGTGGTTAACGTGCATCATCTCTTCCTTGAAAATGCGCTCTATCTCTCTTTTCCACGGTCCGTATGTCGACCTGCGCACGTCCTCAAGCTGATGACCGGCCCCGCGATCCATGCAGAACTGGAACATCACGAAATCTGCCCAGGTATCTATAGTGTAATAAAAGATATTAACTCGTCTGTCGTCTGCCGCCCGTTTGGTCTTGAGCTCGTCGGCCTTGAGATCAACCCTCAGTGTGTAGTCGTGTTTGGCGACATGGGAATCGACGTCGATCCCGAGGTCTTCAAGCAGCCGGTACATCGCACGTGCGTGGCGCACTTCGTCTTTTACAATGTTCGCTACGGCGAGCTTCTCCTCGGTCATCGGCGCCTTCATGATCCACGGGACGTAGCCGAACGCACCCGCAAGCTCCGAGTCGGCCTGCTGCAGCATTAGGTTCGTCAGGTTTTCAAAATAGTCGTCGCCCATGTCTTCCGCGGTTTCCAACACTTCACCGCTTTTTATTTTTTCCCACATCCGTCTTTCGCGTTCTTCATTTGAGAGCTTCGATGGATTTTTCATCACATCGTTAGACATAATCGTTCTCCTCTCTGTCGTTTCGGCGGAGCATGTAACGCCGCGCCGATTGCTGCCTTAACGGCAAGGATTATGTTCCTTTATACACCGGTGGGCGCTTCTCGACGAAAGCTTTCGTCGCCTCTCCCGCGTCCTCCGTCCGTCCGGCAATTTCCTGCATATAAGCTTCGTATTCAAGACTCTCTTCAAGCGAAGATGTCGCGGAATGTCTCATCATCTTCTTTATGAGCGAATAGGCTCTCGTGGGGCCGTTTGCGAAACGATCGAGTATTTTCTGTGACTCCTCCGCAAATTCTTCATCCGGGAAAATGCGGTTGACTATCCCGAGTCGCATTGCCTCCTCAGCCGATATTTCGCTGCCGAGCGCGGCGAGCTCGAATGCCTTCGAGCTACCCACGAGCCGCGGAAGGAAATACGACGACCCGGAATCGGGGACCAGACCGATCTTCACGAAAGCCTGGATCAGCTTCGCGCCTGGACTCATTATCCTGAAATCGCATGCCAGAGCCATACTCATGCCGGCACCGGCAGCGACACCGTTAATGAGCGCTACGACAGGCTTTTCCATGCCGGTAATTTGCCTGATCATCGGGTTGTAACGCCGCTTCAGCGAATCCGCGAAGGATTTTCCGGGCGCCACCTCCTTCAGGTCCTGACCGGCCGAGAACGCCCGCCCTTTGCCGGTAATGGCTACGCACCGGATGCTTTTCTCAGATGAAAAACTCTTCAGCACCGATTGAATCTCGGCCGTCATTTTCTCATTGAAGGCGTTAAGTGAATCCGGTCGGTTCAGCGTCAGCTTGCCGATCCCGTTTTCTGCCGCGACCTCTACTGTTTCAAATTCAGGCATGACTATATGTAAGCGCGTTTTGCGATCTGAATTTACGGAGATAATTCAGGACGGACCTCATGTCTTTTGGCATCTCGGCGTTGAATGTCACCTGTTCGCCCGTTTGCGGATGGGCAAAGGTGATCGATCCGGCGTGCAGTGCAGTCCGCGAAAGGAGCGGCTTCTCGTCGCCATCCGAATAATAATTCGATTTGACCTGGGAGAGGAAAAACGGTTTCCCGTCTCCGTACACTTTGTCCGACATTACAGGAAGTCCGACGGAGGCGAGATGAACTCTGATCTGGTGAAGCCTGCCGCTTTCCGGCATCGCTTCTATGAGGGCATAACCGTCGAACAGCTCGTCGACCCGGTAGTTTGTGACGGAAGGTTTGCCGTGCTTCCTGTTCACTTTCATGACGCCCGGGTGAGTCTGGCTCTCCGATATCGGCAGATCGATAATTCCTTCGGCCTCCGCCGGCCGGCCGACAACGATAGCGAGATAGCTCTTGTGTATGGCCCTGTGTTCGAACTGAGAGTTCAGCGACGCATGGGATTCGGCATTCTTGGCGAATACTATGACTCCGCCGGTCTCTTTGTCGATCCTGTGAACGACGAAAATCTTGCCGAACTCCTCCGTCAGCATGTCATAAAGGTTCGGAAGTTCATGGTTGTACCTGTCGGGAAGAACGAGAAGCTGCGGAGGCTTCTCGAGCACGAGGATGCTGTCGTCCTCGAAAATAACCGAGCCGTTGCGCGCCTTCAGGACAAAATCGAGTTTTCTTTTCATATTATCACTGCCTCATCACTGCACAAGATATTAACACGAATGGGACGAATAATATTTATCAACTTTACGAACAGCACGAATGAACCGGTGAACAAGTTTGTGCCTTTGCCGATCGGTTCTTCCTTTTCGGGGTCCGTCTGAAACCCGGTCTTACGTTCGCAGGCCGTCATCGATGAACTACTTGCCTTTCCACTTCGGCTTCCTTTTCTCGACGAACGCCTTCATCCCTTCCTTCTGATCCTCGCTCGAAAAAAGCATATAGAAATTCTTTCTCTCGAATTCCAATCCGTCCTTAAGCGATAGCTCGTGACTTTTAAGCACGGATTCTTTGGCAAGTTTTACGGCTACCGGAGGTTTAGAGGCAATTACGCCGGCCAACTTCTTTGCTTCCTCAAGATACAGTTCTACCGGTACGACCCTGTTCACCAGCCCGGCCCTCATCGCGTCATCCGCGCCAATCATCTCGCCGGTCAAAACGATTTCCATCGCCTTATATTTTCCGACAGCTCTTGTCAACCGCTGAGTGCCGCCGGCGCCGGGCATCACTCCAATATTAATTTCCGGCTGGCCGAACTTCGCCGTTTCGGAGGCAACAATTATATCGCACATCATGGCGAGCTCGCACCCTCCGCCCAGAGCGAAGCCGCTCACCGCAGCGATTATCGGCTTCCTGGTCCCTCTAATCCTGTCCCAGACACTGAAGCTGTCCCGGGAAAGCATGTCAATCGTGTCCGCTTCCGCCATCTCTTTTATATCGGCGCCAGCAGCGAAGGCTTTCTCGTTTCCGGTAAGGACGATGCAATTCACCGATTCGTCCGAGTCCAGCTCTTCCACGCACGCGGCGAGCTCCGTAAGGAGTTTACGATTGAGCGCATTGAGAACGTCGGGACGATTAAGCTGGATTGTCGCGATGGGAGCTTCCTTCGTGAGAATGATATTTTCGAATTCCATCATCGCTCCGGGTTGGTATAAGTGCCTGCGCGCCGAAGTTGTCCAGCGAGTATTTCGGCATGTCTACGCGCTACGACGCGCATGCACGCGGCTGCGCCGGCCCGCTCAACTTATCCGGATATTACGGTGTGCAGCTCTGCGCGGCCGACGCAAAAATTTAGACCCGATATGAAAAAGAAACAAGTGTGCCCCCAATTTTTAAGCCCGTTTCGTTCTCCGACAAATCCGCGAGATCGCGGGTTGCATGCATCTCCAATACGGCAAAGGCTGGTGCACAGCTTTTCCCCGGCTTCATCACACGCGGAAAAAATCGACGACCTATTTGATCCTTTTCAGAGTTCATTATAATTTCATCGCAGGATAATCAAGAAAAGGGTGGCTGATATGAAAAAACATTGTCTCAGGGCATCAATTGCCGTCATGGCGATATTGATTCTTGCGAAGCCTTCATTCGCGCAGCAGCTCGGTGCAAACCAGGGACTGAAGGTATTATCTGCGACCCCGCGTGGGTCGACACAGACGCGCGACCAGTCGCGTACCATCGTCGTCATGTTCAACAAACCCATGGTAGCTCTCCAGGCAGTTCCCGTCGACGAGAGCTCAGGCCCTCTCGTACTGGAGCCGCCTGTCAGGGGAAAATATCGCTGGCTCGGCACGAGCACGCTGACATTTGTCCCGACGGACACGCTGCCTTTCTCAACTGCTTTCACTGCGCGAGTGGCCGCCGGAACGAAGGCGCTGGACGGAACAACATTAAACCAAGATTTTGTCTGGACATTTGAGACACCAAGACCTCAGCTGGTGAGGAGCCTCCCTTCGAACGGTTCCTCCTACGTCGTCCTCCACAGGAACATTCTGCTTCTTTTCAACCAGCCGGTCGACCCGTACAAACTGAGTCAGTACGTTTACATTTACAGACAGGATGGCGAGAATAGGAAGTTCCTGCCTTTCGACATTCGCCAGACTCAGTGGGGAGAAGAAGACTGGTTCAATCCTGCCGGATACGGAATAACGCTGATCCCGAGGGAGAATTTTGAAGTGGGGAGCAGGTATGTCGTTCAATTAAAAGCGGGACTTCCCGGCGCGATTGGAAATCTCGGGATGGCTGCCGATCAGTTCGTCTCATTCACGACTCAAAACGAGTTCAAATTTCTCGGCTTACAGGGAACGGCGATCAGACCGGACGCAGAGATAGGGTTCACATTCTCCAATCCGGTCCAGATGAAGGAACTGGCCACTCACCTGAAGTTCGAACCGCATATTGAAATCCCTGATGAGTATATCGAAGGTTGGTACAGCTGGAGCAGCACAGGACTGTCTCTTCGCCTGCCGCTGTTGCCGGATACGACCTACACATTCACTATCGACAGCTCGATGAAAGACACGTTTAACAATTCGCTCGGTATCGACGTCACCGGAAATTTCACGACTCTATCGCAAAGTCCGCGCCTGTACATGGCGGGCGGCGACGGGACACTCGAAGCCTACGGGCAACTTCGGTATCCCGTGCGAGTCAGAAACGTCGACACTGTAAGACTTCGCATGGCATCAATCCCGCTGGACAGCGTTGTCCTGTCGATGACAGGTCGAATAGCAAAACTCAATTACTCCGTCGACAGGGAGTGGGTCCTGCACACAAAGAGGAACCAGTACTCCACTGTCACTTTTAACGCCGGGGAAGCGCTCTCAGGAAAGGGACATGGGTTCGTCATCGCCGAGTTGACAAACCCGCTTCCGAAGCCCGCAGACTTCGGGACAACACGCACCTCGCTGCAAATCACGGGCCTGGGAATTACTGGCAAGTATTCTCCCGAGAACAATCTTGTCTGGGTCACGCGATTGAAAAACACAGAGCCAGTTAAGGGCGCAACGATCCAGTTGAGAGACGATCAAAGCCGTATTCTCTGGACCGGGAAGACTGATGACGCCGGGCTGGCGCGCACGCCGGGCTGGGGACAACTCGGTATGAAGCCCGGTCAGTGGCAGCAGCCGAGGGTCTGGATTTTTGCGATAGACGGCGACGATTTCGCATTCACGAAAAGTGAAGACGGCACCGGCATTGACCCGTGGCGGTTCGGAGTCGATTACGAATGGCAGCCGCAGTACCAGCCTGTGGAGGGAGCTTTGTTTACGGACAGAGGGCTCTACAGAACCGGCGAGAGTGTTCAGATAAAAGGGATAATCAGGAAGAGAGTCGCTGACAATTGGGTAGTACAAAATGGGGCGCTGGCAGTCGTGACCGTCAGTGATCCCATGGGAGAACAGGTGGAGTCCGATTCGCTCAGACTCTCCGAATATGGCTCGTTTGATTTGACCGTAAAGATAAAACCGACTGCACACCTCGGCTATTACCGCATCACGGTTTTCACGGCAGCGACCGGCCTCGAGTATTCGGGAGGATATTATGAAGACAACTCGGTCAAGACACCACAAGGAATGATCAGAGTTGCGTCGGACGGATTCCGCGTGGAAGCATTCCGTCCGGCCGAGTCGGAAGTCACCGTCCGGTTCATGCAGCCGGAGTATATCATGGGCGACACTATTTCGGCAAACGTTCTCGCGCGGTATTTGTTCGGGGCTCCGATGAGAAAGGACAAAGTCTCATGGAAGCTCCGCTCCCTTCCCGGTTATTATGATCCGCCGGGACATCCCGGTTTCTCATTCAGCCCGATCTGGTGGCAGTCCAACAGAAGCGAGAGCCTTCTTGCATCTGCCGATACCGTCCTCGACGAGCGTGGAATGCTTTCGCTTTCTTATCCCGTTCAGGCCGGCAAACTCACCGGTACAAAAGAGCTTCTCCTGGAAGCCACCGCAACTTCGCCGAGCCGGCGAAGCGTGACGAGTCGTGCAACCGCGATCATACATGGCGCACACTTTTACATCGGTACGAAGATATCCCGCTATTTCCTCAAGCACGGCGATACGCTGAATTATGATCTGATTGCCGTACGCCCGGACGGAAAGAGTTCGCCGGGTCAGCAAATGAGAGTAAGACTGATCAAGCGCCAGTGGATATCAGTGCGACGCGCGGAGGTCGACGGCCGGTATTATTGGCAGACAGACCGGATCGACACGACGATGACGGAACACACCGTTACTTCACGGGATTCCGCCGTAAGTGAAAAATATGTCCCCCCGACCGCAGGCTATTACTTCATAATCGTCGACGGAAAAGATTCACTCGGGAATTACGTGACCTGCGGTGCTGATTTCTACGTGACAGGCTCGGGCTACGTTGCCTGGGAAAGATCCGACGATGACCGGATCGAGCTTGTTGCCGACCGGGAGAAGTACGTACCTGGAGACGTCGCCAGAGTGATGGTGAAGTCGCCTTACGAAAAAGCCCGGGCGCTTGTGACGCTGGAACGCGACGGCATTCTCGACCAGTGGACAACCGAGCTTGTCGGAAGTGCGCCCGAATTGAAAATACCCATCACTAAGATGTGTCTTCCAAACATTTACGTTTCAGTTGTCCTGCTCCAGGGGAGAGTCTCCGCACAGGACGTGACAAACCGCGAGGAAGATGTCGGCCGCCCCTCCTTCAAGATCGGGTACGTCAATCTTACCGTCGATCCGGGCACGCATCATTTAAAGGTCGCCGTATCCACGGACAAAGAGGAATACCATCCCGGCGATTCGGTGGAAGTCTCCGTTTCCGTGAAGAATGCTGCCGGTGCGGGGACGAATTCCGAGGTGGTTATCAGCGTTGCGGACATGGGTGTGCTCAACCTGATCAATTACGAACTGCGCGATCCCTTTCTGACATTTTTCAGCATGCGGGCTCTCGCGGTCTCGACGTCGGAAACGATCGTCCACCTGGTTGAGCAGAGATCGTACGGCGAGAAGGGCGAAGACGAAGGCGGCGGCGGAACGGCGCTCTCCGAAATCCAGATGAGGGGCGACTTCAAGCTCACTGCTTACTGGAACCCTTCCGTGATAACGGACGACAGCGGAAAAACGAAGGTGAAATTCAAACTGCCGGATAACCTCAGCCGCTTCAAAGTCATGGCAGTAGCGCAGACAAAGGGATCTGAATTCGGTGCAGGCAACTCGACCTTCCGTGTCAACAAGGAATTTCTGGTGCAGGGTGCGCTTCCGCGCTTCGCAAGGGTCGGGGACGCGTTCAACGCGGGTGTCGTCGCGATGAACTATTCGAAAGTGAAGAGCAAAGTCTTAATGCAGGCGTCCGTGGAAGGAGATGTCAGGATAATCGGAAAGAAGACCGCCGAATTCGAGCTTGACGCCGGAGAGAGCCGGGAAGTGCGCTTCGACTATATCGCTTCATCGGTTGCCGGGTCGGCGAAGTTCAACTTCCAGGCCGCGATGGGGAAGTTCACAGACGGGCTGACGATGACAATCCCGATAACAGTCCCTAGACTGAAAGAATCCGTCGCTTTGTATGAAAGCACAAAGGACACGGCGTCACAGGCTCTCGTGATTCCAAAAGACATTTACCCGATGCTCGGCGGGATCCAGCTGACCGCGGCGTCGACCGCCCTTTGCGGACTCGAGAACAGCGTGGACTACCTGTTCACTTATCCTTACGGATGCCTCGAGCAGCGTTTGTCGGGCGCGCTCCCGCTCATCTTCGGAGAAGAAATAGTCAAAGCGTTCAACCTCCCTGCGCTGCAGGGAAAAAATCTGAGGCGGATCGCTCAGAAAGTAATAGATGAAGTACCATCCTTCATGACAAGCGAAGGAGGTTTTGCGTACTGGAAAGGAGACTCGTACAGCTATCCATATCTCTCCGGTTACGCGCTTTACGCTCTTGCGGTGGCGAAGGAACACGGATACTCAATCGATCAGAATGTGCTTAAGAGAGCGATCGACTATTGCAGCGGCTTTCTCAGAAAAAATCAGGACCAGTCGCATTTCCCGTGGGATGAACACTCATTCCTGGCGACGAAGGCATTGATGGTGTATTCGCTTGCGCTACTCGGTCATCCTGAACCGGCTTACATCGAACAGCTGTTTACGATTAGGGACAAGCTCCCGCTCTTTGCGCGCGCATTCTTGCTCGAAGCGATAGACAGGACTTCCAGAAATCCGGACATGGAGAACACCATCGTCGGCGAGCTGATGAACACCGTCAAGGTGGCTTCCACGACCGCCCACTTCGAGGAGCCGAATTGGGAAGGACTGAGATGGACGTTCAGCAGCAACACACGGACGACGGCGATAATTCTTCGCGCCCTGATACGGATCGGCAACCGCGATCAGTTTCTCGGACGTGTGGTTCGCTGGCTGATGGAAGATCAAAAAGTCGGCAGGTGGCGCTCGACTCAGGAGAATATCTACGTGGTCAGCGCGCTCGCCGATTACTTCGACGCCTTTGAAAACGAGACTCCGGATTTCAAGACCCAGATAAAGATCGCCGGTAAGAACGTGCTCGACGCGGTCTTCAAAGGAAGGGAATTAAAAACAATCAGCACCGAACAATCTCTGGATTCTTTCCAGAAAGACAGGGAGCTTCCTGTCCGGATCGAGAAATCCGGCACGGGCATCCTTTACTACGGAATCCGCATGAACTACTATCCGACGAGGGACACGCTGGCTCGCGACGAAGGCATCGCGGTCATCAAGACGATCTCTACGGTCAACGGGAAGGCCGTTCCCCATGATTCTGTCGGAAACTATGTCCTGTCTGCCGGATCGATGTACAAAGTGACTCTGAGGATTGTCATCCCGCAGCAGAGAAACTTCATCGTCGTCGATGACCCGCTTCCTGCCGGCACCGAAGCCGTCAATCTGACGTTCGACACCGAAAGCGATTTCCTGAGCCGCAATGTGAGCGGAGATAACTGGGAAAGCATGTACTGGAACGGAGGTTTCAACCATGTGGAACAGAAGGACGACCGGGTGCTGCTGTTCGCCACGACGCTTTCGGCGGGAGTCCACGATTATTCTTACCTGGTGCGCGCGGCCACATACGGGACTTTCAGGATGCCCGCTACGCATGCGGAGCAGATGTACGAGCCAGACGTCTTCGGGCAAACGGTGCAAAGGATCGTGATCGTCCGTTGAGATCTCTTCTTTCAGCAGTAAGAAGACATCCGTGGAGAAGCGGCGCGCTCATGCTCGCCGCCTCTTTCATCGTCTCGATTTTCGTGCCTATCCCGAAAGACGACCTGTCGCCTTTGCCCGTAGTCTCTCTGAGAATAACCGACAGGAGCGACCGGACATTACGCGAGGTTCTCTCCGATCAGGGAGGGAGAGCGTACTGGCTTCGATCGGACGAAATTCCTCCTCAACTCATCAACGCGACGATTGCTGCCGAGGACAAATATTTTTACTACCACCCTGGTGTTAATCCGCTGGCCATCGCGCGGGCGTTTCTCCAGGACGCAGAAGCCATGCGCTTTGTTTCCGGCGGATCGACAATAACGCAGCAAGTCATCCGCAATATTTATCACGATCGGCGGACAATCTGGGGAAAGATTGTCGAAGCCTGGCTCGCCCTGAGGCTGGAGAGAACTATCCCGAAGAAAGACATACTCATCCAATACCTGAACCGGGTCCCGTACGGAAATGGTACTTACGGAGCCGAGGCCGCCTCACAGCTCTATTTCGGGAAGCCCGTGTCTCATCTCTCGATCGCGGAAGCTGCGTTCCTCGCCGGGCTCCCGAACGCTCCCTCGAGCTCGAATCCCTACAAGGCATTCTCCAGAGCGAAGAAGAGACAGCAATTCGTGCTGAAGAAAATGCTCGAAGAGAAGTTCATCGCCGGAGAAGAATACAACAGAGCCGCGGCGGAGCCGATCGCACTTCAGGATTCGAGAAGAATGCTCAGGGCTCCACATTTCACCGACATGATATTGAACTCCATCCTGCCGGAGGAGCGTACCAGAATCTCCAGCATCAGAACGACTCTCGATTACAATATCCAAAAAGCGGTCGAGACTCTGCTAAAGGGCCACATCCTCATGTTGAAGAGATTGCACGTAACTAACGGAGCCGTGGTCGTGATCGATAACGCGACGTGTGACGTCGTCGCCATGGCCGGCTCCGTGAACTATTTCGACTCGCTCAGAGACGGCCAGTTCAATGGGGCACTGGCAAGAAGACAACCCGGCTCGGCGTTGAAGCCGTTTGTTTACGGCCTTGCTTTGGAGTCCGGTTTGACCGCTGCGGACATTATTCCCGACATACCTTTCTCGGCCCCGACGCAAGACGGATCGTTTGTACCGCAAAATTACGACAAGACTTTTCACGGCCCGGTGAGCCTGAGAACTGCGCTTGCAAGCTCGTATAACGTGCCGGCTGTACGGGTCGCACAGGCAGTTGGCCTCGATGCAGTTCTTGCCAGGCTCAGAGATTGCGGACTGACATCGCTCGACCAGCCGGCGTCGTACTACGGCCTGGGCGTGGCCCTCGGCGACGGAGAAGTCACTCTTCTCGAACTGACGAGGGCATATTCCATGCTCGCTCGCGGCGGATACTTCCTTCCGGACAGGACCATCCTGAGTGTGCGGGATGTTGCAGGAGACACGCGTGACTTCAAGCCGTCCGACAGTTCCGAGTTTGGCGGAGCGCCGCGAACGGTGTTCTCTCCGCAGGTAGCCTACATACTCGCTAACATCCTGAGCGACGACGACGCGAGAGCTCCGGCCTTCGGTTTCGATTCACAGATAAGCCTGCCGTTTCCCTGTGCTGTGAAAACAGGGACATCGAAAGATTACAAGGACAACTGGACGGTGGGATTCACACCAAGATGGACTGTAGGTGTCTGGGTCGGAAACTTCGACTCGACGCCGATGCGCACCGTCTCGGGAATCACCGGCGCCGGACCGATCTTCAGGGATATAATGCTCTATCTGGAACAGAACGGCAGATGGTTGGGATTTCATACACCAGACGGAATAGTCCGGGTCAGTGTATGCACAAGATCGGGAAAACTTCCGACAAATGACTGCCCGGGAGCGAAGGAGGAGGTGTTCATCAGAGGCACCGAGCCGACAGAGAGATGCCAAATGCATCACATCTACAGGATTGACAGACGGACCGGACAGATCGCCGGCACAGCGACACCGAAAGAATATACGGAGACGAGACTCGTCGAAACCCTCCCGCCGATCTTCGATGCGTGGCTCAACATGCAGAGAACCGCTACCAGGTCGAACGATTCCTATGATAAGATGCGGCGGCGCGATGTCCTGAACCAGGATGAGTCACACAGATCGATGACATCGGCAGATTTCGGAATAGCCTCGCCTGAAAACGGAGCCGTGTATAAGATCGACCCGACGCTCCGGCGTCAGTTCCAGATGCTCGATGTGGCGGTAGTGGCCGGACCGGCATATCAAAACGTGAAACTGTTTGTCGATGAGAGGTTTTACTCCGACATTTCACAGGCGAAGATCGCCCGGTGGACCCTATCACCCGGGAGTCACGAGTTCAGGATCACGGGAGACAAATACGGACGGAAAGCGAAAAGTTCGCGAGTCAGGATAATCGTTTACTGATAGCTGCCTCCGGCTCACGCTTCGGCTTCCCGCAACAAAAGCGGCCCGATGGCCCAGGCCTCACATATCTATTTTCAGCGCCCTGACGGTGAAGAACTCCGCAAGGTAGAAGAAGACAACCCCGATAAATCCGAGTACCCACGCCCCGGTCAGGTCGACGGGGACCGTCCCTTTAGAGGAAAAATATCCGACGGTCTGGTTGAATACGATCGAACTTAGAATAACCATGACGCCCATGGAAACAAGCAGTGAGACCGTCGCGCCGTGTGAAGAAGAGATTCTAACGGCATTCTTTTCTTTGAAATCGGCGAACACACCTCCGAAGATCATCACGAGGGACGGGAAGACTATCCCGCCCGTAAATCCGTACACGACTCCCGCAGGTATGAGACCGTGGAAATTCCTGAAGGGAGACGGCGCCGCGAAACCGAGTATCGCACCGACTACCGACAGGAAAATGACGCTCGGGAGGAGCTTGGCATAGAAAACCCTTCCGAGCCTGACAGGTGATGAACGGAGAAGCCACATAGTCTCCCCCTCGAGGCTGAGCATCGGATAGACGAACCGCACTGCCAGCGAGACGATGAGAAAGCTGTTGAAGGCGTATATCAGCGTGAAAGCCGATGAGATTATGAAAGTGTCCGGCAAATATATCCTCATTTCAAAAAGATTTACCAGGAAAATCCCGATAAGTATCATGAGAACTCCGAAGTGGAACGTCTGGCTCGGCTCGCGTATGAAGAGGAGAAAGTCCCTTTTCAGCACAGAGATCGGCTTCCTCGCCCGGCTTTCCTGTCCGGCGAGGGGGTCCCCCAGATTCTTCACTTTCCTCTCGAACAGCTTGTGCCTGGCTGTCCAGAACGCCTCCTCGTAATATTTGTCCGCCAGTTTGATCATGACAAAAAAGAGAGCTGCCGCCACTGCGCAGACGATGAGTGCAGAGGCTGCCGCGCCGATGTAGTTGCCCGTCGTCGCGAAGTAAAAAAAGTTCGCCGCCCAGAAACTCGGCGCGAGGTAGTCCAATTTTGGATCGAGAACCCCGAGATACCTGTCGATATGCGGGTAATACTTCATCACGTCGCCGAACAGCTTGAAGGGGTTGTTGAGCATTACGTAAGAGTATGTGCTCCCTGCATAGAAGAGTGTAACGGCGGCGGCGGCGGTCTTGATAGATATCCTGTGCGCCACCTTCAGCACGAGGAGCAGGATGATTGCGCCGACGCAAGCCGCGGAAAGTATGAGTGGGAGAATCGAAAGTAAAACGCCGAGCCCCGCGACGAGCGGGTCCTTGAAATAACCGGCGTATCCGGCGACTGCCGCGAGGATCATTATGATCATGAGGGCGGAACTGTACAGGAACGAGTCGAGGAATTTCGAGGTGAATATCTCCACCGGCTTTATCGGAAGTGTGTGAAGAAACTCCGCTTCGGTGTTTCTGAAAATGGTCACGAACGCGACAAGTATATTGGCAATGCTGATGATCGCGAAGAACACGAAGAGCGCCAGCGCCAGCAGCCTGTGGTAAAGGAAAAGTCCGACTCTCGCCTGCACGACGAGATAGGTTGTCGCAAATTTAATTACCGTGAAAGTCAGATAGGCGAAGATCGCGAAGGTTACGACCGAAAAGAGCGACCTCGAGAGATGCCTGCTGACACGCTCGCCCCCCTCGAGGTAAAGGAGACGCAGTTTTGTTTTTACGAGCTCACGCAGCATGTTTTCTTCACGATGTCAGTTCCAAATATCTTTTCTCCAGCCTCTCCACGCCGTCGCCGGACAACTCTTCGATCGAACCTTCATAGACAAGTTTGGCCGTGTTGATTATCCCGATCCTGCTGCAAACGTCTCTCGCGAGAGAGAGCTGGTGCGTGGTCATGAATATCGCCGTCCCGTTCTTCGCCACAAGCCTGACCTGCTCCTTGAAAGTTTCGGCCCCTCTCGGGTCGAGGCCGACCATAGGTTCGTCTATTACGATCAGCCTCGGTTTGTGAAGCATCGCCGCCGCAAGAACAAGCCGCTGCCTCATCCCCTGCGAATAGTCCTCGATGCGTTTGTTGAGCCACGGCCTCACCTCAAAAATATCCGACACCTCGCGGATGCTGTCGGCGGCTTCGTTCTCACCCATCCTGTACATCTTCGACACGAAAAGGAGGAATTCCATCCCGCTGAGCTTCTCGTAAAGGAACGGCTGGTCCGGAACATAAGACAAATACTTCTTTGCTTCTTCCGGCGAACGGTGCGCATCGATCCCGTTTATCAAGACTGTTCCGGAGGTCGGCTTGAGGAGCGTCGCTATCATCTTGATTGTCGTGGTCTTGCCGGCACCGTTCGGGCCAAGGAATCCGTAGATGTCTCCCGCCCGGATATTCATCGAGATGTCGTCCACCGCGGTGAAGGAGCCGAATTTCTTCGTCAGGGAAGTAAGCTCAAGCATGTCTCTCCAATTTGCCTTTTTCCGAATGCATCCGGCAAACCCGGTCTATTTTTGTTTGAACACCAACCTAATCGGGACGCCTTCGAACTTGAATCTTTCGCGTAGCCTGTTTTCGAGGAAGCGTCTGTAAGTAATCGAGATTTCATCCGGCAGGTTGGTAAACATCGCGAATGTCGGAAGCTTGCTCTCGACCTGCGTTATGTATTTTATCCTGATCTCCTTCCCGGTCTTTGAGAACGGCGGCGTTGACTCGATCAAAGGGAGCATGTAGTCGTTGAGCTCGCTCGTCTTGATCTTCACCTTTGTTCCGTTGATCGCGGCAAGAGCCCCGGAAAGCAGCTTCTGCACGCGCTGTTTCTTCAAAACCGAGACGAATGTTATCGGCACGAAATCGTAAATACGGAGCCGCTCCTTTATCCTCTGCGCGTACTCTTCTGCCGTCACTTCCTTTTTGTCGACAAGGTCCCACTTGTTTACGCCGATCACGGCAGGCTTCCCCTGTTCGATCGTGTATTCCGCAATCTGGAGATCCTGCTTCTCTACGCCCACCGAGGCGTCGAAAAGGATTATGGCCGCATCGCAGCGTTCAACGGCTTGAAACGTCCTCAGCGTGCTGAAGAACTCTATCGACTCCTTGATTTTGCTTTTCTTTCTAAGACCGGCCGTGTCTATCAGGATTATCTCTTCACCCTGGAAATTGAGGAGCGTGTCCACAGAGTCCCGCGTCGTGCCGGGCACGGCTGTGACTATCGAGCGGTTCTCGCCGAGAAGGAAATTTACGAGCGACGACTTTCCGACATTCGGCTTCCCGATTATCGCGATCTTCTTACTCGGATAGGCGTCTTCAGCGGTTTTGGCATCGGGGATGATCTTCGAGACTTCGTCGAGAAAATCTCCCACGCTTCTCCCCAGCTGGGCAGAAATCGGAATCACCCTCTCGAATCCCAGCTCGAAGAATTGTCCGACGTTTCGTTCGTGCTTGGTGTCGTCGACCTTGTTCACGGCGATCAAGACCTTCTTGGCTTTCTTGCGGAGGACCATTGCCAATTCTTTATCGATAGGATGTGGCCCGGCGGCCCCGTCGACAACGAGAACTATCGCATCAGCCTCGTCCACTGCGTATTGCGCCTGTTCCCTGATCGCCTTTTCAAAAACATCCTGGGAGTCCGGCACGAAGCCGCCGGTATCTATCAAAGTGTACTCCCTTCCCCTCCATTCGAAGGAGCCGTAATTCCTGTCGCGTGTTACACCCGGTTTGTCGTCGACGATGGCGCGTCTGCCGCCGATGAGCCTGTTGAAAAGGGTCGATTTGCCGACATTCGGCCGGCCGACAATCGCTATTGTCGCCATGTCAGTCTGTAAAAATTTCCGCGCCCTTGTTGACCGGCTCGAAGATCTCGGTACGCCATGCAAAACCTAGACTTTCGATGAGGTTAGCGATGGCGTCGCGCACCTTGATGCATTCATCGAGACAGAAAGCTATGCAGCTGCTTCCCGCCCCGCTTACAGTGAAGCCGAGGGCACCGTTTTCTGATGCCGTCGCGGCAAACTCATCGAAATGCGGTATCAGCTTCTTCCTGTGTTTTTCGTGCAGCTCATCGTGGACGGCATATCTGATCATGTCGTAATTCCTCGAGGCGAGAGCTGCGACAAGCAGCGAGCTGTGCTGGACGTTTGACACGGCCTCGGCCAGAGATACGCTGGACGGAAGTATTCTTCTTGCGGCTTTGGTTTCAACACGCGCATCGGGCAGGACGGCCACGAGCTTCAACTTGCCGTCAACGGGTATCATAATCCGTGAGTATTTTCCGGCGGCCGACCGCGCATTTACAACCAGCCCGCCGAACAAGGCGGCACTGACATTGTCCGGGTGCCCTTCGATCTCAACGGCGATGTTATAAATTTCGTCCATGCCGAGTTTGTCTTCCGATAGCTCGTTCCCGAGGAGCAGCCCGCCTACTATTGCGGCACCGCTCGCTCCGAATCCTCCGCACGCGGGAATGCCGTTGTGAATCTTGATTCTCAGGCCGGGGGTTTCTCTGAGAATCCTTTTGATGGCAAGGACGGTCAGGTTGCGGCCGTCGACAGGGATGTCTCCGGCTCCTTCGCCGCTCAATGAAATAGAAAGCTCCGTCGCCCGTTCAGCTTCGATCACCAGGTATCTATTCACGGCCAGCCCGAGTGTATCGAACCCCGGACCTAAATTCGACGTCGATGCTGGAACAACTACTTTCAGCGAAAGCTCCTTCTCTTCTGATATTAGAATATATCTTTGGAATGGACATTTTACAACGAACGGACGACTGCGACCCGTCTCCGAAAGTGAATTACAGTTTCACCTTGATTTTCCGCCGGCCGAATGAGACTTTATTCCCGATGATTCCCGTTCTCATTTTCTGGGTTCACATAACTGCCGGTGTCTATCTTTTCGTGAAGAAGTATTACGAGGAGACCTTGAGCGAAGCCTTCATGACGATCGGCTTCGCCGCTATCGTATTTACAGCGGGGTGGACTTTTTCTTCGTTCGCTGTCGGTCTGACATTCGGCCCGAAAGGATTGGGGCCAATTCTTAATAACGACTCTCTCTCGCTGATACTGCTGACAATTCTGGAGGCGATCTTCTACAAGGTCTGGTTCAGAAACCCGAAGGAACGGGAAACCGCCGATGCATAAGCTCACTCATGCAGAAATCACCGCCCGGAGAAAGACTCTGGAGCAGACAGTAACGGCGGAGCGCACTCCGATATACGGGTTCCTCGAAAACGTCCGCAGCCTATACAACGTCGGCTCGATCTTCCGGACTTCCGACGCCGCGCTTCTGTCCGGAGTCTATCTGACCGGATTTACTCCCTATCCCCCCCGGCCCGAAATTTCAAAGACGGCACTGGGCGCGGTCGAGAGCGTTCCGTGGGCGTATCATAATAACCCGATGGACGTGGTCGCGGAGGTCAAGGCGAAAGGGGTCAGGCTCATCGTCCTTGAACAAACTAAGGAAAGCATTCCTTTGTGGGAGCTTCCGAATGACATTTTCCCGGCTTGCCTCGCGGTAGGAAACGAAATAGGCGGGATTACAAAGGATGTTCTGGAGGCGGCGGATATCGCAGCCGAGATTCCTATGCTGGGGGTGAAGCACTCGCTCAACGTGGCGGTCGCATACGGAATAGCAGTTTACAGATTGTTTGAGATATTCACCGGACAAGTTCAAAAGTCAAAGGTCAAAATTCAAAAATAACCCGACTCAAATCCTCTCTGTTGACTTTTGAATTTTGAGACGTGGATTTTTTCTAGAATGCCGACGTGAAGTACTCGAATCTCTCTTCCGTGTGGATTCTGACTACCCCCGCCCTCACCAGGTTCACGAGTATTCGCGAAGCCCGGCGCTCGCTTACATTCACCAGCCTGGCGTAATCCTTCACAGTTATCCGGTCGTACTCCTCGAGGTATTTGAAAAGCCGCCTTTCATTGTCGCCGATTATGATCGAAAGGGGCTCACTGTCGGGACTCTCGCTCTCCAGGATCTTCACGACTTCCCGGCTGGCAATCACACTCTTATCGTTTATCCTTATATATACCTTCGCGTCGCGTGAGAGGACCATGCGGTAATCCTGGAGACGGTGCGGCTTCGTGCGGCTTTCCTCGACGATGGCGACCACCACATCCTTTCTGTTGAGCTCGATCACCTGGACTATAGGCTCTATCGGGGGCTCGCAGTAATCTCTCGCGGCTTCGTATATCAGGTCGATTTCGGATTTCTCGCTCTCCACGCCGTAAATAGTGCCGTCGTCATCCACCCCGAACAGGATCATTCCTCCTTTTGTGTTTGCGAACGCGATCAGCTCCTTGGCAATCTTCTCGACCGAGCTGAACTGGCGTTTGAACTCGATCTTGAAATTCTCGCCTTCGGAGATCAGGGCCTTTAATTCAGCGATGTCCACTTCTGTGTTCCGGAATTTCAGATTCTAACATCTCAGTTCTTCATTCATCGAAGATACTCAACAATTAATTCAAAATTAAGAATTCTTGTCTCCATTCACCATCCCCGCGCCTGCATCCTGTCCAGAATCACACCGGTCCTGAATGTGACAAATCTCGAGCCGGAATCAGGAGAATGCCTTAGCGGGCTGGGGATTATCGCTGCCAGCCGCGCGGCCTGGTCACGCGTAAGCGCAGATGCCGGTTCGTTATAATACAGCTCGCTCGCCGCTTCGATGCCGAATACTCCCTGCCCGAACTCTATGTAGTTCAGGTAAAGCTCCATGATCCGGTTCTTCGAGAGGTAATGATCGAGCAGGTAAGCTGCGATCACCTCGTTCAACTTCGTCAGAGGATCCCTGCTCGTCGAATACCACAAATTTTTCGCCAGCTGCATGGTGATTGTGCTCGAGCCGCGGACGATTTTCATCGCATCCAGATCCGCGTCGATGGATTCCCGGACCTCAAACCAGTCGACGCCGTTGTTCTCGTAAAACGTACCGTCTTCCCCGACAATGACCGCATGCACCAAATCGTTCGAGATCCTGGAGAGAGGGACATAAGACCTGTGAATCATATATCTCTGATGTCTCTCTTTCGCCTTGCGGATTCTCTCCTTCATGAGGGAAGTGATGTCGGGATTCGTACTTTTCAATTTCGCGACAGTCCATGGATAAGGGAGGTAGATCGCTTCCACGGTCAAAAATGCGACTAAAGCCACCAGAAGTATCCGCGCGACCGGCAGCCTCCGCCGGCGCGGATTAGATTTATCGTTCATCTGTGAGAATCAAGATAGCTCTGCAGGATCAGTTGTGATGCCATTCGATCCAGATTGCCCTTCTTCTGCCTTTCTTTCTTCTTTACACCGAGCTCCAACTGGGTCCTCTGCGCGATCGTCGTCGTGAATCTTTCGTCCCACTCCACAACCTCCACACCGGGCAGCTCGCGTGACAATCTCTCCCGAAGCTTATCTGCGAACTTGGCCGCCTCGACTGCCGAGTTTCCCGCCTCTCCACTCAGTTTCAGCGGCTTCCCCACTACCACTTTCCACACTAGCATTTTCTTCACGATATCGAAAATCTTACCGATGAGGCTCGAGTCGTTCGAGAGAGTATCGACGCCCTGCGCGATGATGCCCATCGGGTCGCTTACCGCTACTCCGACCCTCTTCATCCCGAAATCGATTCCGAGAATTCTCTTCCCCTCAGGCATTCTGTCCCTGCATTCTGTCAACGCGAGTAACGCCGACGATTTTCTTCAGCTTGTCGATCAGATGATCGAGGTGGTTCTTGTCTTTCACATAAATGATGATCTGGCTTTCAAAGACGGCATCCCTCACCTCGGCCGATACGCTCCTGATGTTCGTGTTTTGATAACTCGATATAGAGTGTGTCAGCTCGGTGAGAATGCCGGGCCGGTCCATTCCCGAGACGGAGACCCCGGCGACGAACAGGCCGCTGCTCTCGCCCGGCCACGACGCGTCGACAATTCTTTCGCGGGCGGCTCCTGCCATCCTCGCAAGGTTCGAGCAATTCTTCCGGTGGATTTTTATCCCCTCGCCGGTCGTCACGAAGCCGACGATCTCGTCTCCCGGGATAGGGTTGCAGCACTTCGCGTAGGAAACCTTCCAGTCGCTCCGCGAGCCGTCGACGACGATGCCCTCCGAAGCTTTCCTTGCGATCTCGACAAAAGTATGTGCAGGCTTGGTGCTCTCGGCTGATTCCTTGACCGATCTCTGCTGCGTGAGCCGGGCTATGATCCTATCCGGCTCCACCTCCTCTTCTGCGACTGCAACGAAGAACTTCTGCGGGTTGTCGTACTTAAGATCACGCACAAGCTTCGTGAAATCGTCCTCCGACAACGTCAACTTGTGCTTCTTGAGCCTCTTAGCCCACGCTTCTTCTCCTTCCGCAGCCTTCTTTCTGGTCTCGTCGTTTATCCATCGCCTGATGTGCGCCTTGGCTTTCCTGGAGACGACGAACTTCTCCCAATCCGGGTTGACATTCTGGCTGGAAGAAGTAATGATCTCGATCTGATCACCGCTGTTGAGCCTGGTATTGAGAGGGACAATCCGCCCGTTGACCTTCGCTCCGACACAGTGAGTGCCTACCTGGGAATGTATCTCGAAAGCGAAGTCGACCGGAGTCGAACCTCTCGGCAGAACCTGCAGGTCGCCTTTGGGAGTAAACACATAGATCTCGTCCTGGTAAAGATCGAGCTTGAAACCCTCGAGAAAGCTCTTAGCGGCATCTTCAGCGCCCGAGACTGCCGGTTGCTCCAGGATCTCGCGGACCCATGACAACCACTCGTCTAGTTTGCGGTCCGAGGCTTTGACGTCTTCCTTATATTTCCAGTGAGCCGCCACGCCGCGCTCGGCAACCTCGTCCATCTGCCGAGTCCTGATCTGGACCTCGACCATTTTTCCCTCGGGGCCCACTACGGTTGTGTGGATCGACTGGTATCCGTTCTGCTTCGGCACCGAGATGTAGTCCTTGAAACGTTCCGGTACAGGCGTGTAGATTTCCGAGACAATGCCGTACGCAGAGAAGCAGTCGTTCTTGTCTGCGGTATCCAGAATCACGCGCACGGCGAAGAGATCGTATATCTCTTCAATCGGCTTGTTGCGCTTGACCATCTTGTTGTAGATACTGTAAATGTGCTTCGGCCTGCCGGTGATTTCGAACTCGTACTCAGCCTCTTCGAGACGCTTTTTTATCGGTTGGATAAATTTCCTTATGTAACCTTCTCGTTCTCTCCTCTTCGCGTTCAGTTTCCGCGAGATATACTCGTAATCCGTGCTGTTGATGTGTTTGAACGCAAGGTCTTCGAATTCCCATTTTACTTTTGCTAGACCGAACCTGTGGGCAAGGGGGGCGTAGATCTCCAGCGTTTCCCTGGCGATCCTCTGCTGTTTGTCCGGTGCAAGGAAGGCAAGCGTTCTCATGTTGTGCAGGCGGTCGGCAAACTTGATCAGAATTACCCGCACATCCCTTGCCATCGATAGGAGCATTTTGCGGTAATTCTCAGCCCGGGTTATCTCGTGACTTTCCACCGCACCCGAAATCTTCGTGACCCCGTCGACTATCTCGGCTATTTCGTTTCCGAATTCCGTTCTGATGGCTTTCAGGTCATAGCCTGTATCCTCAACCACGTCATGCAGAAGAGCTGAAGCGACCGAGATATCGTCAAGCGGAATCTCCTTGGCCACTACGAGGGCAACTTCATACGGGTGTGAGAAAAACGGCTCACCGGAAGCTCTGGGCTTGCCCTTGACATGTGCGTTCCAGCTGAATTGAAAAGCTCGCCTTATCAGATCCTCGTCAAACGTGTACAGGTTGTTCCTGCACGCTTCAAGAAGGCGGTTAAGTCTTTCGACACTTTTTACGTCAGCAAGGTATGACACTTCTGGTAATCTTCCGGAATTTCTTTCTTTATTCAATTTAGGGGCGGCAGATAAATTTCCAAGCCCTTTAGGAACTGCCTCTAAGGAAGAAGGGGCCCAGTCGTCGAGAAAAGACGGATTCGCAGCTGCAGAGTGCCGAGGACGCCTAGAAACGCGATTTTGTGGCACTCACGTTGACTTTGTTGCCCCCGCAGGCTAAATTAACCAGCAAATCTGCCGAGCCTTAGGCTGGTTAAAGCCGGGGTGGCGGAATTGGTAGACGCGAAGGACTTAAAATCCTTTGGCCCCAAAGGGCCGTGCGGGTTCAAGTCCCGCCCTCGGCACGGTCCGAATCGCTCAGGGGCGATTAGCTCAGTTGGTTTAGAGCGCTACATTGACATTGTAGAGGTCAGAGGTTCGAATCCTCTATCGCCCACGGAAAGTGAGACCGTGCCTGACCGGTAGAGCCATCCCGCTTTGCGGGGAATCGACAGGTACGAATTTCATCGTCAGTTCAACAGGAAGTAAGTTCCAGAAAATTGAGAGCAAAACAAGTCGGTAATTATCGGAAGAAATCGCCGGAGTTTGGTTCCTCAAGAATCGGAGCATCCTCCGATTTTTTGTTATTAAATGAATAATCCATTATGCCAAAAGTAACGTTACCGGACAAATCGGTCATTGAAGTCGAGCCGTCCACCCCGGCGGCGGAGATAGCCAGGAGAATTAGCAGGTCGCTGGCTGAAGACGCACTCGCCGCAAAGATCAACGGTAAGGTGTCAGACCTCAACACGCCCATAAATATCGACTGCGAATTACGGTTCCTCACCTTCGACGACCCGGAGGGGAAAGAGGTATACTGGCACAGCAGCTCGCACCTCATGGCACATGCGGTCCAGTCGCTGTTTCCGGAAGCTAAATTCGGCGTAGGGCCGGCAATAGACGACGGCTTTTATTACGATATCGACATAGACAAGACTCTC
>JAJYJD010000151.1 GCA_021789755.1 Bacteroidota bacterium | reverse complement strand
AATGGCTTCGAAATCGATATCTCTTCTGCCAGCATTTCCTGTTTTTCTCAATTTTCCCGTTGTTCCAACCTTAACACTTCTGTGTGTGATTTTCAACGAAGAGTGCCCAGCCGCCTGCAAACGAGACGGAATCACTCCCGGCACCTGACCTGGACTTGTGTCCGAACCAACGTGCCGGTAATTGACGGCTAAATCGTAAGTACGCCGCTGCTCCCGCTCCTATCACAAAACGGGAGATCCAGCTTGACTCTTAATTCCCGGCGCGCTATTTTCAGATGGAAAGGTCTGATATATGTCGTTGATATTTAGCAGGCAGTGTGAATATGCTCTTCAGGCGGTGCTCTACATGTCCGCTCAGCCTGAGAAGAGGTTCACGAATATAGTAGAGATGAGCGACCGGCTCGGGATACCGATGCCCTTTCTCGGGAAGACTTTGCAGCTGCTTGTCCAGAAAAAGATCCTGCAGTCGCAGAAGGGACCGAAGGGGGGCTTCAAGCTTGCCAAGGTGGCCGACGAGATCGCGCTGTTTCACGTGGTCGATGCTATCGACGGCACAGAATTCCTTACTTCATGCGTGCTAGGTTTTCCCGAATGCTCAAGCAAGAACCCATGTCCGATGCATTCCGAATGGGGGAGACTGCGCGACCGCGTTTACCAGATGCTGGCGAACAAAACGATAGCGGACATCTCGAAAGAAATATCGGGCAGCAGGCAGCTCCGAACAAAACTGAAGCTGGTATAATTTTTATGGATACATATAGGATAAAAACATCCGAAACCGTCACGCCACCTGTTGTTACCGTTCGACTCAAAGACGGGAGGTCGGTGAAGAAAGTCGCCGACAAGAGTTTTCTGAAGACCGGTCGATCGGACATACGCAGCTACATACAGCTTTTATTCTTTTTTCTGACAATGTGGATCGGTGTCGATTTCTACCTGTTCATGGACGGGCTCGAAAAGGGAGTCGCGTCGACCGCAGCTCGTCCGCCGGGCGTCGAGGGTTTTCTTCCCATCAGCGCGCTCATGAGCTTCAGATATTTCCTTCTCACCGGGATAGTAAACCACATCCACCCGTCGGGCTTCTTTATCTTCATAGCCGTCCTCCTTATCTCAACGTTTATGAAGAAGGGATTCTGCAGTTGGATATGCCCTGTCGGTTACATTTCGGAGTCGCTGTTCCTGTTGGGCAAGAAGATCTTCGGAAGAAATTTCACCCTTCCGAAATGGATCGATGTTCCGCTGCGGTCACTTAAGTATGTTCTGCTTGCTTTTTTTCTGATCTCGGTATCGACTCTTTCAGTCGAGGAGCTTGGATCGTTTATTCATTCAGATTACAACAAGGTCGCCGATATTAAGATGTATTTGTTCTTCGCTCATGTATCCGCGATTTCGATAATCGTGATCGGCGCACTGATCGTTCTCTCGTTGTTCTACAAGAACTTCTGGTGCAGGTATGGTTGTCCTTACGGTGCTCTTCTCGGGATCACAAGCCTGATCAGCCCGATGAAAATCCGGAGAGTGGACCAAACGTGCATAGACTGCGGAAAATGTGCAGATGCCTGCCCGTCTTATTTGCCTGTCGACAAGCTCGACGCGGTGAACTCCGCGGAGTGTACTGCATGCTATTCGTGCGTTGAGGCATGCCCTGTAAAAAACACACTTAACATGTCCATGAGATCCGGTGTCAAAGGGCTTTCGCAGAAGCAGTACGCGCTCCTCCTTGTCGGCGTTTATTTCGGAATCGTTGGAGTCGCGATGCTCGCCGGTCTCTGGCAGAACACCGTTTCCGCTCATGAATACCTCAGCCTCTTTGAGAAGATCGGATCAATAAGTCATGGATTCTAGGTTGTCACGGACGAATATCGCGAAGCCACCGGTCCATCCGATCGAGAGGCTGAATTGGGAGCACGCCAGGCTGCTCGGGGAAGTCGACCGGCTGGGACTTTTCGCGGAAGCGCAAAAAGCTGACATCGAAGGAATCGGCGGCAGGGCAGTGAAGCTCACGGAAGCCCTTGAACATCACCAGGAGGCCGAAGAGAGGTTCCTGTTCCCCCTCGTTCCCGGATTGGGGGAGGAATTGTTCGCAGGACTGCGTGAGGAGCACCTTCGGCTGGTCCAGGCAACCGATGAGCTCTCATCGCTCGCACGCTCGGGGCAAACCGGATCAACCACACGTCTGCTTTTGCTGTTCAAAAAGAATCTTCGATCTCATTTTACAAGGGAGGAAGAAGAGGTTCTGCTTAAAGCCGCCGGACTTCTTTCTCCGGCGCAGCTGGACATACTTCGTATCAAATTCGCTTCGAGGAAGGGAATGAATTTATGACCATCAGGGAGTTCGTTCCGAGGGAACATGGTGCCTGGGCGATGTGGATTGTCCCAATGCTGTCGGCTGCGATCGTCACCCAATTCTCCGCGAGTTTCTTCCTTTTGTTCGTCTGTTTCGCGCTCCTTTATACTGTGCACCACCCTATCGTTATGATGCTGAAGCGGAAGAGCATTGCAGACCCCAGAGACCTGAAACAGGTCATCGCAGTCGCCATGCCGGCGGTACTCCTCGGAATCGCGCTTGTCTGGTTTGGGGGCCTTGTCTGGCTTCTCCTCTTCGGCATCGCCGAGATTGCCATTTTCACCTTCAGTGTCAAATCTTTTCTCGACAGGGAGCAGCGCTCCGTCTTCAACGAGCTGGCGGTAGTGGCGGCGCTGACGCTCTCGGCACCCGCCGCATTTTACGCGATCACGGGGAAGCTCGGCCCGACCGCAATCATCTTATACGCACTGAATTTTCTGTTCTTTGGAAGCAGCGTTTTCTACGTCAAGATGAGGATAGAATTTCTTCGTTTCAAAGGCGCATGGACAGGCGAAGCGAGAAAAGCCCGCGCGATGGTGATCGCTTACCATCTGTTCCTGGTCTTGGCAGTAGCCTCCGCAGCTTTCTACGGGATTATGAGCATATGGATTCTGCTCGGGTTCGTGCCGATGCTGGTACAGGTTATGATCGGTACGCTGTCGGGCAAGACAAAGGTGAGTTTTGCCCGCCTCGGGTTCGCTTTGGTCGGGCAGTCCGCGATTTTTCTCGTCGTGATAGGAGCGTTCCTGAGATGATTCGGTGATAGACGGCGGAGCGCCGCTGACTGCTCCGCCGGAATTGGTTTGGGTTATTTAAGTGTTATCCTCATCGTATGTTTCTGCGCCACGTATTCGTCGTACGGCGCCACGCAGGCATCCATGATCGAGGGGACCTTGCCTTCGCCTCCCCCCGGCCTGAGCACAAACACCACGCTGTTCTTTCCCTTCAAGTTCAGCCAGCCGTCGGGCAGGTAGAAATCCTTCTGCGGCCCCTCGGAAAAGAATCTGCCCAGAAGTTTACCGTTGATCCAGATTTGTCCACTTCCTGTCGATTCGACATGCAGGCGCCACGGCACGATCCAACCCGGTCTCGGCTGCAGTGAGAAATCACCTCTGTACCATGTTATTCCGTCGGCCGATCGGACTGCGTCCCACCGTTTTGCGATCTTCCACTGCGAGTCGTCAAAATTCTCTCGCTGCCAGTCCGCGAGACTTCCTCCGAGGGAATGATGGAACCGGAGGTCCGCCGCCAGCGGCGAGCTGTTTCCCCATTTGAACACGACCGGCATCCAGATTCCGCCGCCGCCGCCCATATTCTGAACGTAAACCGCTATAACGTTGTCGCCAGCCCTGCCGAGCTTGGACATTGGGATCGTGAATGGTGTGTCATATCCGCGATGATCGATCGCAAGTTTACCGTTCACGTAAACCAGCGCGTTGTCGTCGACCGCCCTGAAGGTAAGCGTGGCATTCTGGCGGATTGCCGCTTCGCTCAAATCAAGATGCCTCCTGAACCACCATCCTTCGTTTTGTTGAATGAAGGTCTGGTTGCCATGGCCGACGGTCGTTTTAGCCCAGCGTCCGTCGTTGAAAGTAAGTGAAGCTTCCGGTGGAGCTGAAGCCGGATATGGAGTCGCGGTGGGAGAGCGCTTCCAGCTGTCGACGGTTTCGATCTGTCCATCCGGCGCGAATGAGATCGATTTGAGTCCTTTGTGTCCCTCCATGAACCCGCCGTTCGGCCAGCCTTCGTTTTCATATATGATTTCAACCGCATGCTTTCCGGCCGGGAGTTTATCTTTTGAAATATCCTCTTCGCCGCTGCCGGTCAATCCGGCGACCGTTTTTCCGTCGACGATTACGCTGTGCCAATCGCTGTCATAGTAGTCGAGTTTCAGCAATCCGTCCGTCGGAGTCGCGAAATCTCCCGAGTACACGGTGTAACCGCCGTTGCAGTCGCCTTGAGTGTCGAGGGGAGCGAGCGTGTCGCCTGCAGTCTGAAGCATAGTCCACGAGGCGGTGGCGGGGGCATCGCCGTCTCCTTTCACGCGCACGTTCTTAATCGGCACATTCGGAAGTTTGACTGAGGGCGTGTTCATGGAGAAGCTCATCAGTCCGGTCCGCCGCTCGACGCTTGTCTTCACCGCTTTTCCATCGATGGAAACCGATGCCACTTTACCCGAGGCGAGAACAGAGAAGGGATTGGTTCCGGGGCGTGTCTGCAGATCTACGTTGATTCTCTTCCCGTCCATGCCTCTTTCGGTCGTCAGGTATGAGTCGGAGACGAGGGAAACGGGGCCGGACGGGGTTCCAAACACGCGCGATCTTGCGGCCCGCTCTTCCGTGGTAAGAAGGACATAGACACCGTCCCAGTTGTACAGCTGATCCGTATCCTTGATCTCCTCGGTGCAAAGGCTGGAGCCCGCATAAATGGTCGCTTCGTCTCCGGGATTTCCGTACGCTATGACGCACGGCTTGCCGTTATGCTCTGCGATTGCCGAGACGGGGATGTTGGTATAGTGGAGGATTGCGCCTCCAGGAAGCGGCAGGTCGACGGGGAGGAGGTACGAGGCCCTGGCGCTGAGCCGGACCGTCAGATTTACGGGCGAGCCCTGCGGCGGCCGGAATCGCACTTTCGCGTCGACGGCCTTGTCGTTCATGTTACGGACGAAAAGGAAGCCGGAACTGCCGTCGGTCCTGATGAGTGCCTCGACGCCCGGGGTATCGCTCTCGGCACCATTCTTTATTTCGCGCGCGCGGACAAGATGTGTGCCTTCAAGTTTTATGAAATCTCCAATCAATTTGACCGCCCGGTATTTCTCCCAGAGGCCCCCGGGTTCGGACATCGGCGCGGTGTAATCGTAGCTGGTCGTCTTGTCCTTGGAACCCCAATAGCCGAAGTTTGTCCCGCCGTACAACATGTAATAGCTCAGAGCCTTGATGCCGTGCGCAATGACGTAGTCCGTGAGGGCCGTGATCTGATCCGGTCCGAAGTCATCGACACGCCTGACGCTCTTCTCCCCGACGCTGGAGAACCATCCTCCCTGCAGCTCGGTGATCATCGGCGGAGATCCGGGCTCTTCTTTTTCCATCTGCTCGATACGCGGGAGGGTGCTTGAAATATCCCACCCCGGGTAGAAATTGCATGCGTCCATTACCTGCGAGAAAACGGAGTCCGAGTTGTTCCGCGCCTGTTTCGTCCAGCAGGTGATGATCGGTACGTCTATGCCGTTCTTCATCGCGGTCTCGTAAAGTGACTTCAGGTATATCACCTTGTCGCTGTCCGGAAGGCCGAAGTAGTCATACTCGTTTTCGATTTGCATCATTATTACGCTTCCGCCGTTAGAGATGAGGTGTCGGCGGATTACCGGGAGAACTTCATCGTACCAGTAGTTCGACCAGCGGATATCCGCGGCGGAGGCGGATCTGAATCCGACATGTTTACCTTCAAGCCAATCGGGAAAACCGCCGATATTCCATTCCGCGCAGATGTACGGGCCAGGCCTTGCTATGACGTATAAGCCGACTTTCGCGCAATCAAACAGGAAATTGTCGAGCTCCGTAAAATCGGGTTTGCCCTCCTGTCTTTCGTGCCAGTTCCAGGGGATGTAGGTTTCGATCGTGTTGAAGCCGGCGGCCTTTATCTTCTCAAGCCTGTCCATCCAATCAGAGGAATCACACCTGAAATAATGGAAGCTGCCGCTATAAATGAATATGGTTTTGCCGTGTATGGTGAAGCCGTCGTGATTGTAACTGATGATTTCCGGATGGGAGAATTTGACGGGTATAGGATTGTCCTGCCGGGGGTTGCCGCCTAATGTCAGTGCGGCAAGGAGCGAAATCGACGTCAGAATGAAACGCCTGCGCATTGTGACCTCCAAGATTTACACTGCAATAGGTTACCCACTGTGCGCTTCTGGTTCAAGCATGAGGCGTGATATCCGGCGTAAGTTTGAAGTTCCGTGACGGCCGTATTAAATTAGTCTTCGCAAATCACCTTCATTGGAGTTGAATAATGAGTCTACTTGTCGTCGGGTCGATCGCACTCGACACTATTGAGACCCCGTTCGGCCGCGCCGATATGGTCGCGGGTGGAAGCGCGGTTTATATTTCCGCTGCCGCGTCCTATTTCACGGCTCCGATCCGTCTTGTCGGAGTGGTCGGAAGCGATTTTCCAAAATCGGAAATCGAGTTCCTCGAGTCGCGCGGAATAGACCTGGCAGGTCTCCAGACGATTGAGGGGGGAAAGACATTTCACTGGAGCGGACGCTATCATTACGATCTGAACCAGCGCGACACTCTCGACACGCAGCTGAACGTGTTCGAAAAGTTCGATCCCGTCCTCCCGGCGTCGTACAGGAAAAGCAGGTATATCCTTCTCGGCAATATAGATCCGGTCCTGCAGAGGCGTGTCATAGAGTCGATGGAACAGAAGCCGGAACTGGTCATCTGCGACACGATGAATTTCTGGATAGAAGGAAAGCACGAAGAGCTCCTCAAGACATTGAAGAAAGTCGACGTTATCATCGTCAACGATTCCGAGGCGCGGCTCCTTTCATCGGAACCCAACCTGGTCAAGGCCGCAAAGTATATCATGAAGCTCGGTCCCCGCATCGTCATCATTAAGAAAGGTGAACACGGCGCGCTGCTGTTTACCGGCGATACGATCTTTTCGGCTCCTGCCTTTCCGCTCGAGTTCATCTACGATCCGACCGGCGCGGGCGACGCATTTGCCGGCGGTTTCGTCGGACACCTGGCGCGTACGGAAGACCTCTCGGACGAGAACCTTAAGCGCGCGGTAATATACGGGAGCGTGATGGCATCATTTTCAGTCACCAAGTTCGGAATAGAGGGACTGAAGGAATTATCTGACATAGAAATACTGGGGCGTTATCGTGACTTCATCGAATTATCAAGGGTCGGAGAGTAAACCCCGGCTGAATTTCTCGGGAATGGAATCTCTTCCCGATCCGATTAAATGGGAAAACGGAACTACGTCCGGCGAACCGGGCACGGATCCGCGCGGCGGGAAGGTCACGATAATCGACCAGACCCGGCTCCCGCTCGAAGAGAAATTCCTCTCGTCGAAGAATTACCGTGACGTCTGCGAATGGATCAAGTCGCTGCGGATAAGGGGAGCGCCCGCCATCGGTATAGCCGCCGCGTATGCGGCCGCTCTCGCGGCTTATGAATTCGGATCGCATGGAGAAATCGACTCGAAGCTCGACGCGGCGATCCATGAAATCAACGCCACCAGGCCGACTGCCGTCAACATACGCAACATACTTGCCAGGCTGAGGAAACTTGATGTCAAGGGGAAGAATGTCGGCGACGTTTTTCTCAATGAAGCTCACAGGATACTTGCGGAAGAAATAGACTCATGCAGGAAGATCGGTCAATTCGGACTCGAGCTTGTTCCCGACAAGGCGGTAATACTGACACACTGCCACACAGGCGGACTCGCGACCGGCGGCTACGGAACGGCACTCGGTATCATCCGTGCCGCGCACGAAGCGGGTAAGAAAGTAATGGTTATCGCCGATGAGACGCGGCCGCTGCTCCAGGGAGCAAGACTGACGGCGTACGAGCTCCAAAAACTCGGCATAGATTTCAAGCTGATAGTCGACGGCGCGTCCGGGATAGCGATGAAGAAATTTTCGGTGGACCTGGTCGTCGTCGGTGCCGACCGGATCGCAGCCAACGGCGATACCGCCAACAAGATCGGGACGTACAACCTTTCCGTCCTCTGCAAAGATCACAAGATTCCCTTCTATATCGCCGCGCCGTCGTCGAGCTTCGACCTCGCGGCGAAGTCGGGCGAAGATATACCGATTGAGGAAAGAAACCCCGGCGAGATCACCCACTTCCGCGATTGCCGCTCCGCGCCGGAGAACATTTCCGTCTACGCACCCGCGTTCGATGTTTCCCCGGCGGAGAACATTGCTGCGTTCATCACGGAGAAGGGGATTATCAGGAAGCCGTACGGAGAAAATATCGCAAAGGTACTCGGGTAGAATTTGGATGCGGGGGGCGCGTGTCCCGCTTAGACTGC
>JAJYJD010000150.1 GCA_021789755.1 Bacteroidota bacterium | reverse complement strand
GATTGTCTGTTTGAGAAGCGCAAACAACTCGCTCCTCAGGCCCTCCATCATCTCTGCCCTGTCGCGCTCGTGCGTCGTCTCGATTTTCTGCTGGACGAGCTGCGAACCGAGGTTTGAGGTCATTATGATTATAGTGTTTTTGAAATTGACCGTCCTTCCCTTGCTGTCGGTCAACCGGCCGTCGTCAAGCACCTGAAGCAGGACGTTGAAAATTTCAGGATGCGCCTTCTCGATCTCGTCGAGGAGCACTACTGAGTAGGGTTTCCGCCGGACTGCCTCCGTGAGCTGGCCGCCTTCTTCGTATCCGACGTATCCCGGAGGCGCACCGGTCAGCCGTGAGACCGAAAACTTTTCTGTGTACTCGGACATGTCGATGCGTACCATTGCCTCTTCGTCGTCGAAGAGCGTCTCAGCCAGGGCGCGAGCGAGTTCAGTCTTGCCAACCCCGGTCGATCCGATAAAAATGAACGATCCGATCGGGCGTTTCTCGTCCTGCAATCCGGCTCTTGCACGGCGGACGGCGTTCGCGACGGCGGATACGGCTTCTTCCTGGTCGACCATCCGCTCGTGTATTTTCTCCTCTATGTGCAGGAGTTTGCTCCGCTCGCTTTCGAGCATCCGCGAAACCGGTATGCCGGTCCAGCGGGAGACTATCTCCGCGATGTCTTCCGAGTCGACCTCCTCCTTGAGCATCTTGCTCTTCTTTTGCGCTTCGGAAAGACGCTGCGTTGATTCCTTCAGCGTCTTCTCGACGGCAATGATTTTTCCGTACCGGATTTCCGCTACCTTACCAAGGTCCCCACCTCGTTCAGCCTTATCGGCCTCGATTTTCAAATGCTCGATGTCTTCCTTCGACTTCTGTATTGTCTGAATCAGATCCTTCTCAATCCGCCAATGAGCTTTCAGTTGCCCGCTCTGCTCGCGCAGGTCCGCAAGCTCGCGGTCAATTACGCTCAGCCGTTTATGAGACTCCTCGTCCTTCTCTCTTCTTATCGCCTCTTTTTCTATCTCGAGCTGCTTAATCTTCCTTTCAACTTCGTCCAGCTCTTCCGGAAGAGAGTCCATCTCGATACGAAGCTTGGAAGCCGCTTCGTCAATGAGATCAATTGCTTTGTCGGGCATGAAACGGTCCGTTATGTACCGGTTGCTCAGCTGTGCCGCTGCGACTATGGCACCGTCGGTTATCCTGACACCGTGGTGGACCTCATACCTTTCCTTGAGTCCGCGGAGAATCGAAATCGTGTCTTCGACCGAAGGTTCGTCGATCATGATGGGCTGGAACCTTCGTTCGAGTGCAGGATCTTTTTCGATATGGTTCCTGTATTCCTTGACCGTCGTCGCACCGATCGCCCTCAGCTCGCCGCGTGCCAGCGCAGGCTTGAGCATGTTCGATGCGTCCACCGACCCCTGAGCTGCACCCGCGCCGACGAGTGTGTGAAGCTCATCCATAAAGAGAATTATCTCTCCCTCAGACTCGACTACTTCTTTGATTATGGATTTGACTCTTTCCTCAAACTGACCGCGGTAAGAAGTGCCTGCCACGAGACTTCCCATGTCCAGCTCGACAATTCTCTTGGACTTCAGCCCGTCCGGCACATCGCCGCTGGCGATTCGCCTGGCTATCCCCTCGACGACTGCGGTTTTGCCCACTCCCGGATCACCTATAAGAACGGGATTGTTTTTTGTTCGTCTTGCGAGAACCTGCAGGACTCTCCTGATTTCATCGTCGCGGCCAATTACCGGGTCAAGCTTTCCTTTCCTGGCCAGATCAGTGAGATCCCTTCCGAATTTCTGAAGAGACTGATACTTCTCTTCGGGACTCTGGTCCACTACCCGCTGAGTCCCTCTGATCTCATGCAATGCCTTGAGAACGATCTCACGGTTGATTCCCTGCGAAGTCAATATCTTGAACGAATCCGTGTTCCGATCGCCGAGGAGTCCGAGCAGGAGGTGTTCCGTACTGACGTATTCGTCCCGCATTTGGGACGCTTCCTTCTCGGCGATATCGAGCACTTTAGCCAACGGCTGTGAAAGGTAATGATTGGCATTTCCGCCGCCGGAAATTTTCGGGAATCTCTTTACAGCTTCCTCGCTCTTAGAGCGGATGTATTCGAGGTTGGCACCCGCTTTCTTCAATACCAGCGAAGGTATCCCTTCTTCATCCTTCAAGAGGGCAATAAGGAGGTGCTCCGGTTCAATCGCCTGCTGTGAATTCTCTGTCGCGACCGCCTGCGCACCTTCGAGCGCTTCCTGCGATTTTATTGTCAGCTTATTTAAATCCATTTTCGCTTTCCTCAACTCTCCGGGACTTCCCCGGCATTCTTACCGCGAAGGCCGCAAACCTCCGGCTATCGTCATATTTTCCTCAGGGCCTTTCGAGAATAGGCCGCCCCGGTCCCGGAGGGGCGGCCTTCTCTTACTTGCAGCTTCTTGCTTCCAGTTTCTTACTTCTTGTCCTTGTCATCAATTATTTCGTAATCTGCATTTTCCGCCGTTTTGGCCTTTGGCTCGGCTGAACCCTGCTGTTGCTGGCCCTGCTGTTCGGCTCCAGGTTGCTGCTGTGCCGTCTGAGCCTGCTGCTGATACATGTAGGTGGCCGCTTCACTCCAGACTTTGTTCAGCGATTCGATTTCAGATTTCAACTGAGCAATCGGGGCGGTCTTTGCGGCAGCCTCGAGTTTCTGAATCGCATCCTCCAGGGGCTTCTTCTTATCGGCAGGGATCTTGTCTCCGAATTCCTGCAGCTGCTTCTTGCTCTGGAAGACCAGATTGTCCGCCTGATTCCTGGTCTCGACTTCCTCTCGCCGTGACTTATCTTCGGCAGCATGCTCTTCTGCCGTCTTTTTCATGCGCTCTATCTCCTCACGGCTGAGCCCGCTCGAAGAGGTGATGCGTATGCTCTGCTCTTTGCCGGTTGCCTTGTCTTTCGCGGCAACATGCAGAAGGCCGTTCGCATCGATGTCGAATGTCACTTCGATCTGCGGTATGCCTCTCGGTGCCGGCGGAAGGCCGTCGAGTATGAACCTTCCGAGCGTCCGGTTATCCAGCGCCATGGGCCGCTCGCCCTGTAGGACGTGGATCTCCACTGAAGTCTGACTGTCCGCGGCGGTCGAAAAGACTTCACCTTTCTTTGTCGGTATAGTGGTGTTCGCCGGGATCAGCGTCGTCATGACTCCGCCAAGAGTCTCGATGCCGAGCGATAGCGGAGTTACGTCCAGAAGCAGGATGTCTTTTATGTCTCCCGTCAGCACGGCGCCCTGTATGCTCGCACCTACCGCGACAACTTCATCAGGATTGACTCCCTTGTGCGGCTCACGGTTGAAAAAGCTTTTCACAATCTCCTGAACTTTAGGCATTCTCGTCATACCGCCGACGAGGATGACCTCGTCGATCTCCGACGGCGTCAATTTTGCGTCCTCCAATGCCTTCTTCACCGGATGGACCGTGCGCTGGACAAGGTCGTCGACGAGTTGTTCAAGCTTTGCCCGCGTCAGCGTAAGGTTGAGATGCTTCGGACCGTCCGCCGTGGCGGTAATGAACGGAAGATTGATTTCAGTCTGGAGCTGTGTAGAGAGCTCCATCTTCGCCTTTTCGGCAGCCTCTTTCAGCCTCTGAAGCGCCATCGGATCCTTGCGCAGGTCGATTCTTTCCTGCTTTTGAAACTCATCGGCGATGAAGTCCATGACCTTCATATCGAAATCGTCGCCGCCGAGGTGAGTGTCACCATTCGTAGACTTCACTTCGAACACGCCTTCCCCGAGTTCGAGTATCGATATATCGAACGTTCCACCACCGAGGTCATAAACAGCAACCTTGAGGTTCTGATTCTTCTTGTCGAGGCCGTACGCGAGCGCGGCAGCAGTCGGCTCGTTGATAATCCTGCGTACATTCAGACCGGCAATCTCGCCGGCTTCTTTGGTCGCCTGGCGCTGCGCGTCGTTAAAATAAGCCGGTACGGTGATCACGGCTTCAGTAATCTTCTCTCCGAGAAAATCCTCGGCTGTCTGTTTCATCTTCTGAAGGATCATCGCGCTGATTTCAGGCGGAGAATATTGACGCCCGCCGATATCAACACGGGCTGTATTGTTCGCACCCGCCACGACCTTATACGGAACGCGCGACATCTCTTCCGTCACTTCATTATAAAATCGCCCCATGAATCTCTTGATCGAGAATACCGTATTTTGCGGATTCGTGATCGCCTGGCGTTTTGCAGGCGCTCCGACAAGCCATTCACCCGTCTTCGACTGGGCGACAACTGAGGGAGTCGTTCGCGCTCCTTCAGAATTTGCTATCACGGTGGGTGTATTCCCTTCCATGACAGCCACGCACGAGTTCGTCGTGCCGAGGTCAATTCCAATTATTTTTGCCATCTCATATCTCTCCTTTGCTAAGATTCATTATCTGTGTTGCGTTTCTCACGATTCCTGCAATGACTATGCCGCACACAATCGGCGATTCCACCGCAATTTAGCGGATCGAATTTCACGTAAATCATTCAAAAGTGTCAGTAAACTACAAATAGCTGCCATATTGGCAACGACGTGGCAACATTGGCAAATTGAATTTATTTGAGGATGCACTTATATTTTTCGCAATAATGCGCGTTTACCTATTCGTCCCCTGTTACATCGACCAACTATTCCCTAACGTTGCGGTGAGTACTTTGAAGATTCTCGAACACCTCGGGTGTGAAGTCATTTTCCCGGAGAATCAGACTTGCTGCGGCCAGCCGGCTTATAATACAGGCTACTTCGAAGAAGCGAAGTTGATGGCGATGCATGAGGTAAAGTCGCTGATTTCCAGCGCCAGCGACAACGCGAGAATCGACTTTGATTTCAAGAACGATTATGTAGTCGGTCCGTCGGGATCATGCGTGGCAATGTTGAGAAATTTCTATCCCGGATTGCTTGCGAACGATCCGATGTTCTCAAAACTCTCAGCGGAATTCGGCAAACGGGTTTTCGAATTCTCGGAATTCATAAATAGAATCATCGGCGTCGAAAGGTTCAGCGGCAAACTGGAAGCTACTGTTTCTTTTCACGATTCCTGTCACAGCTTGCGCGAGCTCGGGATCAAAGAGGGACCGCGCAATATCCTGAAGAGAATCGAAGGGCTGAAGCTCGTCGAGCTGCCGTACGCTGAAGTCTGCTGCGGATTCGGTGGTACGTTCTCAGTGAAGTTTCCGGAGATATCCGCGTCGATGGCGGATGAGAAACTGAAGAATCTTGAACAAACCGGCGCAGAGATCCTGGTGTCAGGAGATACCAGCTGCCTAATGCACTTACAGGGGCGCGCGAGGCGCAACGGATCACCCAGGCGATTTGCCCACATCGCAGAAATCATGGCCGAGAGTATTATCGGAGAACGGGCATAACGATGGAACTCAGCTCGCGGAATTTTCACGACCTGTACAAAACGGAAATCCGTAATACCCAGCTGCGTTCCAACCTCAGCAAGGCCACTCTCCAGGCAGTCGACAAACGGAGCCGGTCTTTCGAGGAGGTCGATTTCGTTTTCCTGAGAGATGAGGCGAAGAAGATCAAGCAGGAATCCATCTCTCTCCTCAACGATCTCCTTTCGCAATTCGAGGACAAGGCACGGCAGAACAACTGCACTCTCTTTTATGCGCAGACTCCCGAAAAAGCAAACGCCTACATCCTCGATGTGGCCCAGAAACACGGCGTCAAGACCATTGTGAAATCAAAGTCGATGGTGACGGAAGAGATCGGGCTGGTTCCTTTCCTTACAAGATACGGTATCGAAGCCGTTGAGACCGATCTCGGCGAGTATATCGTACAGCTCGCGGGTGAGACTCCATCGCATATCACGACACCGGCGATTCACAAATCAAGGCGGGAAATTTCCGAGCTGTTCCACGAAAAGATCGGAACAGTGCTGAATGACGACCCGAGTTTCCTGACTGCCGAAGCGAGAAGGGTACTACGTGAAAAATTCCTTTCCGCCGACATGGGAATTTCAGGCGCGAATTTCCTGATTGCTGAAACCGGAGACGTTGTCGTCGTTGAAAACGAGGGGAATGCAAGGCTCTCCACATCTGCGGTGAAAGTCCACGTCGTCGTGACAGGGATCGAGAAAGTAATTCCGAGGTTCTCAGACCTGAGGATATTCATGAGGCTCCTCGCGCGGAGCAGCACAGGCCAGAAATTGACAAGCTATGTCTCGCTGTTACGCGGCCCGCGGACCAGAGGCGAAAAAGACGGGCCGGAGGAAGTCCACGTTATTCTCCTCGACAATGGCAGGAGCGGTCTTCTCGGGACGGAGCACCAAGAGGTTTTACACTGCATACGATGCGGCGCATGTTTGAATGTTTGCCCTGTCTACCGGAATATCGGCGGTCACGCTTACGGTTCAGTCTATCCGGGTCCGATCGGCTCGCTCGTCACCCCACTATACTTTGGAGAACAGAACGCCCCGGATCTTCCCTTCGCCTCCTCACTTTGCGGAAACTGCACGGAAGTCTGCCCGGTCGGGATTGAAATCCACCACCAGCTCCTCGCAATGCGGCATGAGATTAAATCAGCCAGGAAAGATGGGTTGGAGAAATTTATCTTCAGGAACTACAGGAAGACGATGCTCAGGCCCGGACGATACAGAATTATGGGAAAGGTTGCGAGGAGTATTTCCAGGACTCCGATTTTGAAAAATCTTTTGAAAGGATGGACCGCCTACCGCGAGCTGCCGCAATTTCCTTCCAGATCTTTTAGGGAGATTTACAAATCAGGACAAACCAGATAATGGAAGACGACAGAGAGAAGATACTTGCATCCATCCGGCGAGGCATTCGCGGATCGGACAGGATATCCGCCGACAGGAGCTCGAAATCGCCGCTGTTCGCGAGGATCGGGAACGATTTCAAATCCCGGTTTGCAAAGTTCAGCTCGGAGTTGTCGGCGCTGGGCGGAGAAGCGTTCGTGGCTCAGACTGAGGCTGATGCTTCAGAGCTTATTCTGGCGCGAATTGAGCCTAATACTTCCCTTTTCATCTACGACGATATCAGGACAAATTACGGCGCATTCACTTCATTACTAACGGAATCCCGTCAAGCGCGATTCGGCATCGAGTTCGGACCAGGATATGACAAACGCGAGGTTGCAATTTTCGATAGTGCAGTATCCGGGTGTCTCGCCTGTGTAGCAGAAACCGGGAGCATCGTCATGAAGACAGATATGCGGCTCCCCGCGGCGCTCGCTGCGCGGCTCTTTATCCTCGCCAAAGAAAGCCAAATGCTTCCGACTCTGGACGAGTTATTCACGGACAGATTCAGTAATTTTGAGGGAAGCAATCTCTTTCTCGTGACCGGGCCGAGCCGGACCGCAGACATAGAAAAGGAACTGGTTACCGGCGTTCACGGGCCGAAAGAGATCATCGTAATCTTTCTTCAACATTAAGAGGGGCTAATGAAACAGGTCGTTCAAAATATGAAATCAGGCGAAATAAGGGTCGAGAAACTTCCTCCGCCGGCGATGAAGTCCGGCGGCATTCTGGTAAAGAATCACTTTTCTCTCATCAGTGCGGGCACCGAGAAGTCGTCGGTCGATCTGGGCAAGATGAACCTTCTTCAAAAGGCGCGCTCCCGGCCGGACGACGTGAAAAAAATCCTCCAGGAGATTAAGCAGAACGGCCTGCTGCGGACTTACCGGAAGGTCGTCTCGAAACTGGATTCGTCGAAGCCACTGGGCTACAGCACAGCGGGGGTCGTTCTCGCGGTGGATCCCGGTACTTCCGAGTTCAAGCCGGGCGACCGAGTTGCTTGCGCGGGTGCCAGTTATGCCACTCACTCTGATGTCGTTTTTATCCCAAAGAACCTGGCTGTCAAGGTCCCTGACGAAGTAGCCCTCGACGAGGCTGCTTACACCACCGTCGGCGCCATCGCCCTGCAGGGCGTTAGGCAGGCTGGTCCTGCTCTCGGCGAAAACGTCGTCGTGATCGGACTCGGACTTGTCGGTTTATTAGCAGTCCAAATTTTAAAGGCAAACGGATGCCGGGTTTTGGGCGTTGATGTCGATCCGGATAATGTCGGGCTCGCAAAAGAATTGGGCGCGGACGACGCGTGCTTGAGATCTGCCGACGTAAGCCTAGTCGTAAATTCATTTACCGAAGGCTATGGCGCGGATTCAGTGATCATAGCCGCCGCGACAAGATCGAGCGACCCCGTGTCCCTGGCCGGTGATATTGCTCGCGACCGGTCGAGAATCGTTATGATAGGCGCGACGGGCATGGACGTGCCGAGGGGACCCTATTATATGAAGGAGCTCGAGTTCAAGCTGTCCAGGTCCTACGGTCCCGGGAGGTACGACGCGTCATATGAAGAGCGCGGCAACGATTATCCGATCGGTTTCGTAAGGTGGACCGAAAACAGAAACATGAAGGAATTTCTA
>JAJYJD010000149.1 GCA_021789755.1 Bacteroidota bacterium | reverse complement strand
ACGGAGGACAGGCCGGAGCAGCAGTCCGTTTGTAAGTCGATGGCGTTGCTTTTGCGGCCTGGGCTGCCGGTCACTGCGTTTTACACTGCAACCGCGCGGCTTGCACTGAAAATGGGCTTCACATCTTTTTGCAGTGGTCAATGTCTCCCATGTTAGACTTGAGAGCCCGCCGGACAGAAACGGCAGGGAATTTCATAGATGGGTTTCTGTATACTTGTGTTAAGCAGTCTGGTACCTAAACTTTTGCCATGCCTGGAGGGTAAGCATCAATCGTCAGAAGGACATTTCCTCTTGCCATTTTTCTGACGAACACTCGGGTTTTCATTTTTAGCCAGTTCAAGTCATCGTTCCGAATGAGGAGCCGGCCCTTCCAGATGTGCTAACTGTATTGACCTTTTGAAACGCGCGTTGTTCCTTCCACTTGGAGATTCCCTGCACATGCAGAAAACTGAACACTCGTTGAAGACGAGGGAAGCATCTCCGCGGTCGAGCGCGATCTATATCTATAAAGGAAAATTCTCCTGCCCGGCAGGAAGGCGAAAACTCATGTCGACAAGGATGAGGGAGGTACCGGGTAATGTTGGATGGACACGATATACCGAGCGGAGTTTGCTTCTACCGGATTGATGCCGGCCCATTTAGCAAGACCATGAAGCTCATTTTCCTGAAGTAATTTTGCTCTTTCACAGCCAGACTTGTCCCGTCATCAGCGATCATGCGTAAAATTGGCGGAAATTTTTCAGTTTTACCGAAGCTCATCCTGCTGAAGTACTGGTTTATGCCCCCTACTTGACAGGCGGGGAAAGCGCAATTATATTACCTTATGCTTATACAGCAGAACCTTCTGAAATGCATTGCTTTACCTTCTTATGTTAGCCTAAACGAAACGTTTGGTTACTGACTTGGACAGCCCGAATCCGGCAGAAGCAGGAAAAACGTTAGATAGGCGCACCAAAATCCTTGAAATGCTCGAGTCGGAAGGGCGGGTGAAAGTGACCAGCCTTTGCCGTCTTTTTGGAGTGAGCGATGTGACAATACGGAACGACCTGACGCAACTTGAACAAAAGGGCTTCCTGGCGAGGACTCGCGGCGGTGGAATCAGGTTTCAACGTGCCGGTATTGATTCTAAACTTGCAGAAAAATCCAAGCGACATGCAGAAGAGAAACGGGCCATCGGAAAAAAAGCTGCCGAATTAATTAAAGATGACGATACAATATTTATCGATTCAGGAACAACGACTCTTGAACTCGCAAAGAACCTGAATGCTCTGCGGAATGTGACCGTTATTACGAATGCCCTGAACATCGCAGACGAGCTGGTCGGTCGCAGCAATTTAAAGCTCGTAATGCTTGGGGGGATGATTAGACAGAATTCACTTTCTCTCGTTGGCCCGGTTGCCGAGAGCAGCATAAAGAATTTTTATTGCGACAAGTTATTCATTGGCGTTGACGGGATAGGTTCCGAATGTGGGATTACAACTCCGAACATCGAAGAGGCGAACCTTAATAAGCTGATGATTCAGAACTCCAGTAGAGTTATCGTGCTTGCGGACTCGAGTAAGTTCTCGCGTCGCAGTTTTGCCTTCATCGCTCCGATTTCACAAATCCATACTGTAATAACAGATAAGAACATACCGGAGGCAGAGCTGGGCAATCTTCAAAGTCAGGGAGTCGAAGTAATCTTAGTTTAATCAAACGATTTGCAGAAGCAGGTGATAGTAATGATAAAAAGAACTTCATTCTTCGTCACGGTGGAACTTGTTATTCTCATACTCGCGAGTTTCGCCTACCCCCAGACAACTCCGCACAATCAGACGCCTCCATCTGATCTCCTCCTCAAAGACTATAGGCCGAGGAGTATTTATGAAATACCATATGTGGTAATCAAGAAAGCCAGGTACCCGGTTATCGATATGGCTGCCCGGCCTTTTGCGAAATCGGAGGAGGAGCTGAGCGAGTGGGTCAGAGCTATGGACTCGTCGGGAATCCGGAAAGCCGTTGTACTGACTGACGCTTACGGTGCAAAGTTCGACTCTCTGACCGCTTTCTATTCCAAATATCCGGGCAGGTTTATCCTGTTTTGTGGATTCGACTTCTCCGGCTATAATAAGCCAGGTTACGGCCCTGCGGCAGTTGCCGAGCTGAGAAGATGTTTCAGGGAAGGAGCCAGGGGGGTGGGCGAGTTGACAGATGAAAGTAGAGGTCTTATCCCCGATAGACCCTACGGGCCGCATATTGACGATCCAGGAATGGCACCGCTCCTTAATGAATGCGCAGCACTCGGGATGCCTGTAAGCATTCGTATAGGTGAACCCCAATGGTTCTATGAGTCTATGGACTCTGCCAACGACGGACTGATGAACGCCTATGAAGGGAGATTTCAAATGGGATGGGACCTGAACCTTGCTCAGGAACTTGATCATCTTGCCCGCGCCGTTGCAGAACACCCCGGGACCATTTTCATCGCGCGCGATTATGCAAACCAGCTGACGGAGCTATCAAAACTGGGAAGGTTATTCCAGAAGTATTCCAACCTCTATGCCGACATAGCCGGTGGATATTCGGGCGTGGCCACTATCCCGAGATATGCAAAATCATTTATCGAGAAATACAAAGACAGAATCCTTTATGGTACCAACCTGAAGCCTGACCGGCGAATGTATCAGGTGACATTCACAATTCTTGAGACAAAGGACGAGCATTTCTACGAGACAGAACTTCTTGGCTATCATTGGCCGCTTTATGGTCTCGGACTAAGCGATGGAACTCTGAAGGAAATTTACTGGAGCAATGCTGCCAGGATCTTGAAGATTCGCAATTAAGGTACTCTGACCTATGGTACGATCCCGACGTTGAATGGAGCATAAGCGGGCAAAGTAAGTCGTTCGTGCAAATAATTTGATGTTTTGAATCAGATGAAGAGGGATACATTGGCGAGTAATCGTTTGCTCCCCGGGAAAAACGGAGGCGACAATAACGGTCTGGAGTATACCTCCGGGGAAATCCTGGGGCAACCTGAATTGTGGATGAAGCTCTGGAAATTAGTGCGCGAAAGGGCGAATGATATCTCAGGATTTCTAACCGAGGCTAAAAGTGGATCGAAACCGCATATCATTCTCACGGGAGCGGGCTCGTCGGCCTTCATCGGAGAAGTGCTGGAAGGACAATTCCAGAAGATGACACGCCTGATTACAAAAGCAGTCGCGACCACCGATTTGGTTACTCATCCGGAACTTTACTTCCAGGAAGACAAGGATGTGCTGCTGATTTCTTTCGCGCGCTCGGGTAATAGCCCGGAAAGTATCAAGGCGGTTGAACTGGCAGAGGCACTCTGCCGGAGAGTGTTCAATTTGATCGTCACCTGTAACGGCGACGGCAGGCTAGCCGGAGCCGCGGGAGACACCCGCCACCTTACCTTCGTGCTGCCGCAGGAAGCCGACGACAAGAGTCTCGCTATGACCGGCAGCTTTACTTCGATGTTATTGGCGGGCTTGCTCATCTCCGATATTGACTATGTGAGGGAGAGGGAGGCCGAAGTCTCGCTGTTGAGCAAATATGCCCAAAGGATATTTGACGATTATATTGGACCTCTGAATGATGTTTCTCAACTCGAGTTCGAACGGGCACTCTTTCTTGGATCAGGCATGATGAAGGGGGTTGCAAGGGAATCTCATCTGAAACTGCAGGAACTCACAGATGGAAAGGTGATCTGCAAATATGATTCTTTCCTTGGGGTCAGGCACGGTCCCATGGCAATTATTAATGAACAAACGCTGATTGCCTATCTGTTCACGAATAATAAATATGCAAGCCTGTACGATGCTGATTTGGTTAAAGGCATCGGTCAAGGCAGAAGGCCTCTGTTTTCAGTCGGGATAATGGAAGATGAAATCCCGGGCGTTGATGTCGATTTGAAAATGATCCTGGGAGACGGCAAGACCAGGCTCAGAGAAGAATTTCTTCCTGTGGTTTCGGTGTTGCCTGCCCAGATACTTGGCTTTCTGAAATCAGTCCAACTTGGGCTGAAACCGGATAATCCGTCGGAAAGCGGTATGATCCACAGGGTGGTTCAGGGTGTAAACTTATACCCTTACATGGGAAATGCTGACAACTGATGTCGGTTGAAAACAAAATCACATCCGTCATAAGAGAGCACCGATCTGGAATGCCGATAGGAATCACGTCCGTGTGCTCGGCAAACGAATATGTCATAAAGGCGGCCGTACTCAATGCCAAAGAGCATGACAGAATGGTCCTGATCGAGTCAACCTCAAATCAAGTCGACCAGTTTGGCGGGTATACTGGAATGACACCTGATGATTTCAGAAAACTGGTAGTTGAAACCGCCGGCGCAGTCAACTTTCCTGCCGGTAACATCGTGTTGGGAGGGGATCATCTGGGACCGAATGTGTGGCAGAGCGAATCGTCATCTCGTGCAATGGAAAATGCAAGGGAGCAGGTCCGAGCATATGTCAACGCGGGATATTCGAAGTTACACCTTGACACGAGTATGAAATGTGCTGACGACGTCGACACGGATGAATTCGTATGGCCTTCGGTTATGGCAGAGAGGGTGGCGGCTCTGGCGCGGGTTGCAGAAGAGGAGAAAAGAAAGAGAAGCAAGGAAGCAGAGCGGTTGGTTTATGTTATCGGAACGGATGTCCCTCCTCCAGGAGGTGGAAATGGCGGAAGTCACTCGATGAGAATTACCACTGCTGAGGAAGTTGAAGAAACAATTTCTCTCACGAGGCGATCATTCATAACTCAAGGTATCGAGGAAGCGTGGGACAGAGTCATTGCCCTTGTTGCACAGCCCGGTGTCGAATTTGCCGATGAATACATCTGGGATTACGACAGAGACAAAGCGCGTGGGCTGAAAGAGAGGATAGAAGCAGAAGGACATCTTGTTTTCGAAGCGCATTCAACCGACTTCCAACTCAAGGAGTCGTTGAGGCAAATGGTCGAAGATCATTTTGCAATACTGAAGGTCGGACCCTGGTTGACGTTCGCATTCAGGGAAGCGTTATTCGCGCTTGAATCAATTGAAAGAAATCTCTTTGGCAGAAGAAAAAGTGCAGGGCTCTCTGATCTCACGAAAGTCATTGAAGGCAGGATGAAATTAACGCCGAGGTACTGGGAGAAATACTACCAGGGCGACGACGACGAAAATCTGAGCCTCAAGCGGCGATATAGCCTGAGTGACAGGATAAGGTATTATTGGAGCGATATCGAGGTTAAGGCATCGCTTGAAAGATTGCTCCGGAATCTTTCCGCAGTTGAAATACCGCTGGCACTAATCAGCCAGTTCTTGCCGGAATCGTTTGAGCCCACCAGGACAGGCGAGACGAAAAAAACCGCGGAAGGCCTGATCATAAATCGGATCCTGACGGTGCTTGATAAATACAACTATGCTACCGCAGGAGGAAACCGATGAAACGTCGCCCGTGGCTGATATTTGCTGTCATAACAACGGCATTTTGGGGCGTATGGGGTGCGTTTATTGAAATTCCGGAAAAGGCAGGGTTTCCTGCGACACTTGGGTACTCAGTTTGGGCGTTAACGATGATTCCTCCCGCATTGGTCGCGATGAAAATGATCAACTGGAAATTCGAGCACGATAGGCGATCAATTCTCCTGGGATGCATTATCGGATTTACGGGGGCTGGTGGACAGCTGGTTCTCTTCGAAGCTTTAAGAACCGGACCTGCCTACCTGGTGTTCCCGTTTATTTCCATGTCACCTATAGTGACAATTCTTCTGTCTTATCTTTTCCTGAAGGAAAGAGCATCAAAGCGCGGATGGTTGGGAATTATTTTTGCTTTGATCGCGATTCCTTTATTAGCCTATCAACCACCAGGGAGTTCGGGCGCGTCAGGTTATGGCTGGATAATACTCTCTCTTTTAGTCTTTCTGGCATGGGGCCTGCAGGCTTATGTGATGAAATTTGCAAACCAATCGATGAAAGCGGAAAGCATATTCCTCTATATGACCGTCACCGGGCTTCTACTGGTTCCGATAGCCTTGTCTGTAACTGACTTCTCAGCCCCGGTCAATTGGGGATTTGAAGGGCCTTATCTTACGGCAATTATTCAGTCTCTGAACGCAATCGGCGCGCTTATGATTGTATACGCATTCAGATATGGCAAGGCGATCATAGTCAGCCCACTGACGAATGCGGTTGCGCCTGTCATCACCATAGCAATATCACTTTTGATATATAGAGTGATTCCGGAGCCTGTTGTCATGGCGGGAATGATTATGGCGATCATTTCGATTTCAATCCTGGCTTTTGGAGACCCCGGAGATCGTGGAGAAACAGAAAAAGACATGTTGAAGGGGATGGCCGATGGACAATAAGAAATTCGATGTCGTAGTAGTGGGTGAATTAAATGTCGATTTGATACTGAACAGAATAGAGTCCTTTCCGGAAATCGGTAAGGAGAAATTGGCTGAAGACATGACTCTGACGTTGGGCAGCTCATCAGCTATCTTCGCAAGTAACCTAAGTGCCCTCGGTGCGAGAGTCACTTTCCTTGGGAAAATAGGCGACGATTATTTCGGGCAGCTGGTAATCGACAGGCTGAAGGAAAAGGGGGTTGACGTCAGCCTTATAGTCAGAGACCCTGCTGCACACACCGGTGCTACTATCGTCCTGAATTTTCAAGAAGATAGGGCGATGATCACTTATCCGGGAGCGATGAACGAGTTAACCATTAAGGACATAAGCAGGGAGGTCCTGGCTTCTGCGAGGCATTTGCATTTCTCTTCGTACTATCTTCAGCCCGGAATCAAAAACGATGTCGGCAAGCTGTTCGAGATGGCCAAGGGGCTGAAACTGACGACCACGTTCGACATGCAGTGGGACCCGGCCGAAAAATGGATTATCGATTATGAAACCATTTTGCCGTTTGTTGATGTGTTCTTACCGAACGAGCAGGAACTTCTTCACTTAACCGGAAAGGCAACTGTTTCGGATGCGCTTCAGAAGATAAGCGGTAAGTCTAATGTAGTGGCGGTGAAAATGGGGAGTAGAGGTTCTCTATTGCTGGATAAAGGGAAGACAAACATTCAAGGACCATTCCTGAACACAAAAGTCGTTGACGCAATCGGAGCCGGTGACAGCTTCAATGCCGGATTCGTGTTTAAATTCATCAACGGCGCGGATCTTGAGGAATGTCAGGAGTTCGGGAATCTGATGGGCGCGATCAGTACGACGGCAGCAGGCGGCACAAAGGCGTTTACTAAGTATGGTCAAATAATGAAAATTGCTGAAGAGAAATTCGGGTATAAGAAAAGATGAAATTACAGGACAAGTTGAAACAGGTTCAGCGCGAAAAGAAAGCGTTGCTCGCGGCTAATTTTTACAATCTAGAGACATGCAAGGGCATACTGCTGGCAGCAAGAGAATTGAAACTACCGGTGATTCTGCAATTGACGAAGAGCTCGATCGACTACATGGGATTAAGGACGGCAACCGAAATCGCAAGGACGCTGTCCGAAGAGCTTGAGGTGGAATCGTGGGTCCACCTCGATCACTGTGATGACATTGAACTGCTAAAAAAATGTCTGGATGCCGGTTTCGATTCGGTAATGATCGATGCGAGCGACAGGGCTCTTGATGAGAACACAAGGATTACGGCGCGGGTAGTTCAACTCGCGCGAAGTTATGGGGCAAATGTCGAGGCGGAGCTGGGAAGCGTTCCAAAATTAGGCAGGGAGTTGGAGGCCGATAAGTTTACTGATCCTGTCGAAGCCGGCTCGTTTGTGGAAGAAACCGGGGTCGATGCACTCGCCGTCGCGATCGGATCGAAACACGGATTTTATAAGGGCGAGCCCAAGCTGGACCTGAAAAGGCTAGCCGCGATAAACGCGGCTACAAAGGTGGCTTTGGTATTGCACGGAGGGTCGGGGATACCCGACGAATCGCTTGATAGGGCAATTGAACTTGGGATAGTCAAAGTGAATATCGCCACTGAGACTAAGGACATCTTCACGAGGACTCTGAAGAATGTGCTGCAGGAGCGCGAAGAGATCGATCTAAGAAAGACTTTCCCTGAAGCTATAAACTCTGTAAAAAATCTGATTATGCAAAAACTGAAGGTGGTTTCCAGGACAAACGAGCGGCGCTGAGGCACTTCGGCCCCCGGCGCGGCATGCGGCTGCCCGAGGGATATTGGCGCCTAATTTTTTAAATATTTTTGCAAACGCTTGACAATAAGTAAAAACTCTGTTAAACTACCGGAGCGATGCTGTGCCAGTCGCAGAGTACAAGCAGCAACGAAGCACGAAAGATGTGATCGCGAAATGACCGGAAAAGCAGCAAAGAAGTTCGATTGTCGAAAGAACGCTTTGTGCGCAGGCGCGATCGTGCCTCGCATCTCCGGCAAATCGCCAGCCTACCGGGCGGGATTTCCGTCTGA
>JAJYJD010000148.1 GCA_021789755.1 Bacteroidota bacterium | reverse complement strand
ACAGGTCGACACGGTGGCGCTGGCAATCACGAGTGCACTCGCCCGCGACAGCTCGCGGACCGTCGATCTGAAAGCCGGCTCCCATGAGGTAGACGCCTTCGTGCGTCAAAGAATCCTGGAGAATCTTTTGAGGGATAAGTTCCGTGTTATGAGCGATTCATCCGCGTCTCCCACGGTTAGGATTTTTGTTCCATTGGTTGAAGTATCGTATTCCGCTCCTGTGTCCTCGCACATTTTCGGCTCTTCGGAGGTCGTCAGGACTGTACGGTCGGATTATAACGTCGAGATATCGGACGGTGACCGCGTAAATTATGCGAGATCATTTTCGTTGGCTTTCAGCGACACCGTTTCAGAGAGCGAGATTCCTGACCTGGAGGCCGGGTCGTACCCGTTCCTGCACGGCAGGCTTGAGTCGACGAGCTTGCTTGATACGATCTTTCAGCCGTTGTTGTTTGCGGCATCTGCAGCTGTAATCGTTTACCTTTTCTTTACGTTGAGAGGATCTTGAATGAGAATCAAGTGGTTTATAATGGCGTTCGGAGTATTGGCAGCCGCGTTCGTCCTTGCCTCATGCACATCCACGGAGGAGCTTATTGTACAGGGAGCGGGCGAAACTTTTCACGAAGGACTCGATTTGCTCAGTACGAAGGACTTCGAGAAGGCGCGATCCGAGTTCGATATCGTCGTGAAGCAGTATCCTGCCAGCGTATATGCGGACAGCGCTCAGTTCTATCTTGCGGTGACGTACTATGACGAGGACGAGTACCTCACCGCCGCGTTTGAGTTCAGCAATGTCTACCGGAATTATCCTTCTTCCAAACTCGCACCGGAAGCAAGATTCCGCATCGCAGAATGCTATGCGAAACAATCACCCCGCGTCCAACTGGACCAGGAGAGTACAAATAAGGCATTGGATGCCTTCCAAAGCTTCATAGACTACTATCCTAACAGCGAGCTTGTACCGAAGGCCGAGAAGGAGATGACGGAACTCAGGAACAAGCTGGCGATGAAAAATTTCGAGATCGCGCGCCTTTACACCACTCTCGGTTACTACAAGGCCGCTATAGTATACTACGACGTCATACTGGAGCAATATCACGACTCGGACGTTGCTGATAAGGCAGCCATCGGGAAAGTGAAGCTGCTGATTAAACGGCATAGGGACGCTGAAGCCCGGACGGCACTTGAGAAGTTTTACGCGTCCTTTCCGAACTCCGCCATGAAGAGTGAGGCAGACCAGCTTGCCCGCGCGCTGAATATAGATCCGAATAAGTTTGAAAATCTGAACTAAGATCGGGTCCCGACTACAAGAGGAATACAGCAGTTGAAAGACGAGACGGCCGCATTGAACGGCAAACCGGTAAAAAACTCCCAGGTCGAAATGGTAGAGCTGGTTCTGCCCAACGACACCAACCAGCTCGGCAATCTTCTTGGGGGAAGGCTGATGCATTGGATTGACATCGCGGCGGCAATGGCGGCAACAAGACACTCCAATCACGTTTGCGTGACGGCTGCTGTGGATGAAATCAGTTTCCTCCAGCCGATAAGGCTCGGCGAGCTGGTCATACTCAAAGCCAGCGTCAACAGGGTCTTCAACACGTCGATGGAAATTGGCGTGAAAGTCTATTCGGAAAATTCTCTTTCCGGTGAAAAAAGCCATTCGAATTCCGCTTTCCTTACTTTTGTCAGTATCGATAAGGACCTCAGACCCGTCAAGTCTGTTCCCGTCGTGCCCGGATTACCCGACGAGATCAGGCGTTATGAACAGGCTCTGTTCAGGCGTGAACAGCGCCTTAAGCATCGAGAAGAGGCGAAGAGACTCTGGTCAGAAGGATCCAACAAAGAGGGGTGATCCAAATATCGATGAGAGAGTATGTCGTATCCGCCCCCGTCCGGCTGCTTAATTGGTTGCTGGTACAGCTTGTCGCAATAATTGCTCTCACCGGCAACGGTTTGGCGCAGGTATACACTCCCATATTCAAATCGGTAGAAATGCAGGCCACGATTGGCCCGCTCGGTGAAATGGTCCAGGGTTTTTTTTTCGGGCATCGAAGCATCGCCGTCATTTCGAAGTCTGAAAAGGCGATCTACTTCTTTGAGCCCGATTCGATGGAGAACCTGATCCTGACCAACGTTGTAAGCCTCCCCGATACTCCGATCGCGATATCGAAAGGGAAGGGGGTTGTAATCTCAAGCGGTGATCACGGCGATATGCCGGACAAGCTTGTCGTATTGATGAAACCGCATAATGTGGCACTCGTTTCATTCGGAGTCGACGGCCAACCCGAAGTCTCGCCGACCATCCCGGTCGATCCGTATTCCACCGGTGTGAGAGCTGTCGACCTGGAGACCACAGGGAAGCTCGACCTGATCGCATTCGGAAAATTCTCGCTCGGGATTTCTGTCGAAAAGAATACAGGGGGTGGACGGTTCGTGCAGATTCAACCGATGCCGGGTTCTCTCGGGAACTTACCGTTCAATGACATAGCCTTTACTGATTTCAACGGCGATCTTGTGCCGGACCTGGCAGGTCTGGACTGGGTTAACCGGAGATTGCTCATCTTCTACGGAAGAGGTGACGGCACCTTTGCCCAACCTGTTTCATTCCCGCTTAAGGCAGAGCCCGCGACACTTGCCGTGGCGGACCTCAGCGGTAACGGATATCCTGATATCGTGGTCGGATACACGCGCCTGCCCGAGATAGACATCTTCGGCGGCGACGGCTTTGGAAGGTTTTTCCTCCGCCAATCAATAAAAACCGCAGCACCCGTATCGAAATTCGCAATTGCCGATTATACCGGCGACGGAGCAATGGACATAGCCGCGTTGAGCGGCACGACAAAAGAAATCATGTTGTTCGCATATGATCCGCTATCAAGGCGGTTTCAGTATTCCGGGGTGATAGGGCTGGGGGACAATTACGACGATATAATCCCGTTCTATTTCTCGAACCGCATCAGGGCGGATCTCGTCGCGACAAGTCCGAAGGAAAACTTCGTCAAAGTCTTTAAGAGTGCGGTGACGTTCGGAAAGCTGTCCGACATGTTCGTGCCTGCCTGCTCGCATCCTGATTTTCTGGCAGTTACTGGAAGCGATACTGCGAATTTCCTCGTTACAGGCAATGCGGCCGGCAAATTTATGGCGACATTTTCAAACAGTACCGGCGTGACGGACGCCCGCTCTGCCGTGGACTGGCGGACAAAAGTAACGCCGGCAATCTTGCAGCTGGTGTCGGACAATTCACCTGACATTCTTGTCTCCTATGAGAATGTGACTGACTTGAGCTTGTACGAAGTCCAATCCGGCGCAAACGGGATCGCGGAGCTGAATGCTGAAACCGCTTTTCTCCCTTTTGCCGCGAGATGCGAGGTCGAAGGTGACTCTGCCTCCGTAGCCGTGGCATTCAGGGGCCGGCCCGACAGCGCGGTCGGCGTTTCCGTCTTCAGTACCGTCAAAGGCAGAACGGACTTCCTCGAACACGATTATTCGGTTATTGATACGGAGGCATACGTGTGCAGCGCACTGACATTCTCGCCGACACTATCCTTCCTGCGGATATGGAGACTATCCGCCGATACACTCCAGCTCGCCTGCACTTCCCTGAGGCCGGCCGGCACCTCGCTGATGGATATACGCGCCTCCAACGCAAGGTTTTTGAGCATACCCGGCTCTGCCGATCTGGTGCTCGCTCTCCAGGAAAACGATTCACTTTCTCTTTTTACGGTTCGTCCGGAGACCATGGGAAGACTGTCGCTCGATTCGATATGCAGCGTTCTATTCGACTCATTGAACTTTTCGACCGTGAAGCTCGCGTCCAGGGACTCGATTTTGTATATGACATACGTAAACAGAGTCGACAAATCCGTTTTTCTATACCATCTGGGGAACGAACGACTTCGCTTTGTCAGGGCATGGCATGTGAGCAACGCACCGGCAGACATAGCGATTTCCCCTTTCATCCGGACCATTTACTTCCTCGATAGCACCGAAGCTTATGTTTCGATCCACAATTTTTAGGCTCGTGGTTGTGTTATTGCTTGGCGTAACATCGGCTTCTGCCGCTGACCGGAGATCGGTCATGAATGCATTGTTCGAGACTTACAATCCGAAGGCATACAACAAATGTGGGTTCCACATCATAGCTCATTATTTCGGATTGCCGGGAGCAAACGCTAATATTAAATCGCTCCTGCAGCTCAGACCTTCTTCAGACACAAGCATCGTAAGCCCGTCCGGTCGTTTCAGGATTCATTTTGACACCTCAGGTGTGAATGCGCCGTACCTGCTTGATTCGAATCAGCAGCCGGTTCCCGGAAGTGACCTTGCGTTTGCCGATACTGTAGGGGCAATATGCGACCACGTGTATAGCGTCGAGGTCGATTCCCTTGGTTTTCCGCCGCCCGCCTCGGACAGCGGCGCCGGAGGAGGAGACGAGTATGATATCTATGTAGAATCGCTTCCAACGGGAGAATATGGATATACCGACTGGGATCCGGCAAAGCCTGTAATTGAACGTGTGAACCCTACGTACGCCACGTGGACGGTGATCAGAAATGAGTTCGAGTCCACATACACGCAAGGTATTCCGGCGATGGAGGTAACTATAGCCCACGAATTCAATCATGGCATACAGGTGGGGAATTACGGATTGTGGCAAAACGATCTCTGGTTTTACGAACTCACTGCAACCTGGATGGAACAGGTCGTGTATCCGGGTGTAAAGGATTATTATCAATATCTTCCGACGTTCTTCAGTGAACTGAATCAGAAAGCTTTTAATGCGTACGAAACTGCCGATTACGCAGGATATGAGAGATGCATCTTCGGTATATTTGTGCAAAATGAGTACGGAAGTGTCGTAATGAAATCAGTCTGGCAGAATATGGCGAGGGAATCCGTATTGCCGGCAATTGAAGATGCATTCAAGTCCGTGGGCACTTCTGCTTCTTCCGCGTTTCAGCTTTTTTCCGAGTGGAACTATTTCACGGGGTATCGCTCCCGGCTCGCGGGCCAGTTCAACGTCTCGACGTACCCGTTGGCAGAATACTATCCGTTGCCCGCCATCGACGGGGAAGGGAGCCTGTCAGGGATCGGAGTGGTCTTCTCGGGCGAGGCACTTCGCATGACCGAACATTTCTTTCGTGTGGATGCCGGTCCGGACACGATCGGCATAGCTGTCTCTAACAACAATTTCTCCGCAGCCATTGCCTACGACACCACAAACTTTCCCTTCTCGGTGGGAATTTCCTCCGGTGGGAATGCCGGTTGTGTCAAGGAGCTTTCGGGCGGCAACTGCCTTTTTCTTGATGTCTCTGGTTTCTCGAACTGGTCGCTGGTGCCGTTCATATCAGGGAGCGCAATCGTGGCGCAGGCAAACCTCGTCTTCCCCCAGCCATTTGATCCCTCGAGCCAGCACGCAAAAATCCCATATCCTTTCATGCAGACAACGAACGCAAGTCTTTCTATTTACGGGATTTCGGGTGATTTAATTGACAAGCTTCAGGGTGACGGCCACGTGACCCGCTATCTTCAGGGGAGCTACATTGTCTGGGACGGCAGGGATGGAGCAGGGAGAGAAGTAGGAAGCGGCGTCTATATCTATGTGGTCAGTGATGGATCGAAAAGCGTAATCGGCAAGATTGCCGTAGTGAGGAATCAATGATCTTAACAGCCAGGAAGCTCAAGAAGGTTTTCAACAGGCGCGTTGTTTTCAGCGACCTTTCCTTCGAAGTAGCATCGGGAAAAGTTCTCTCCATCACCGGACCGAACGGCAGCGGAAAGTCTACGGCTTCGAAGATAATTTGCGGAATACTCACTCCGACGTCGGGGGAGGTCGTTCTAGCCGACGGGAACGACAAAGTGGATAGGGATGATGTTCACAAATACATAGGTTTTGTCTCTCCGTACCTGGAGCTTTATGGGGAATTCACAGCGCTTGAAAACCTGAAGATCGAGTTACGTGCGCGTCAACTCCCCAAATCGGCGGAAAACCGGGCTCTGGAAATTCTTAAGCTCGTGGGATTGTTTAATAGGAGGAATGACGAGGTTCGTGGCTTCTCTTCCGGAATGAAGCAGAGATTGAAATATGCTGCTGCGCTTATCCACGATCCGGATGTTCTGGTACTCGATGAGCCGACTGCCAACCTGGATGTTGCCGGAACCGAAATGGTACTATCCCTCATCGAACAGTATAGGAAAGAAAAGATCGTAATTCTGGCGACGAATGATGAACAGGAAGCCGCGATAGGTGATGTTAGGATTATATTGCAGAAGGGTTTAGGTGATGGCAATGGAAAATAATTCCGGACCATTTGAAATCGGTAAGAAGAATACCGTTAGATTAACGCTCCCGATACAGGGGATGACCTGTGCCAGTTGCGTACTCAGGGTTGAAAACGCCTTGAAATCTGTGGACGGGGTGGATATGGCCGCTGTGAATCTCGCCACGGAATCTGCCACCGTCGAAATAGAACCCGACAAAGTCAATGTCGACCGGCTGAAGTCCGCCGTCGAGGATGTCGGGTATAAGATTATCGACACTGCCGACGAAGTCGATGTGCTCAAGGCAGAGTCTGAAGCGAGGGAACGGGAATACAGGAAACTCTGGCGCAAATTCTGGGTTGGGGTCGCACTGGCGGTCCCCATTCTTATCGGAAGTACGCCGGAGATTTTCCCGTTTGCGAGATTCATTCCCGACAGCATTAGAAATTTTCTTATGATGTTGCTGACGATACCGATATTGTGGTACGTCGGCGGCCAGTTCTTCAGGGGGTTCTGGAACGCATTGAGACACCGAACCGCTGATATGAATACTCTTGTGGCAGTAGGGACCGGCTCAGCGTTTCTTTACAGTGCGGTCGCGGCCGTCTTTCCTGTTGTGTTCACCTCTGCCGGTAAACCGGTTGATGTCTATTTCGATACGAGCGCTGTGATAATAGTCCTGATATTGCTGGGGAAGATACTCGAGGCGAAGTCGAAATGGAAATCCTCTGAGGCGGTCAGGAAATTACTTGCGCTTCAGCCTGCCGTTGCCCATCTCCTCCTCGATGGGAAGGAAGTGGAAGTTCCGCTCACTGCTGTTCAAACCGGCAATCTGCTGAAGGTGAGGCCCGGAGAACGAATTCCGGTCGACGGTGAAATCGTCGACGGTTACTCCACGGTGGACGAATCGATGCTGACAGGTGAGAGCATTCCGGTCGAAAGAGCGCGGGGGAGTAACGTCATGGGCGGAACCGTCTGCCTCGACGGTGTCCTTACAGTGAAGGCTGAGAAAATCGGCAAAGACAGTTTCATCAGTCGTATAGCGGGGCTGGTGGAGGAGGCCCAAACGTCGAAGCCTCCTGTCCAGCGGCTTGCCGACAGGGTTGCCTCAATTTTCGTTCCTGCCGTCATAGCTATCGCTGTTGTCACGGCGATTGTTTGGGCGATCTTTGGCCCCGCGCCGGTTCTGGTGCATTCGTTGATGGCTTTTGTCGCGGTTCTTATTATCGCCTGCCCGTGTGCTCTCGGGCTTGCCACACCTACTGCAATAATGGTGGGGACGGGACGGGGTGCGGAGATGGGTATACTCATCCGCAGCAGCGAGGTCCTCGAACAGGCGCGGAAGATTACAAGCGTCGTCCTGGACAAAACCGGGACCGTGACGGCGGGAGAGATGAGAGTTGCCGAGACGATTTCTCTGGACGGCATGGGTGAAAATGATTTGCTGCGCCTGGCTGCGCTCGCCGAAGTGAATTCCGAGCATCCCATTGCTAAGGCGGTTGTTAATGAGGCGAAGCACCGCGGACTTACCGTCGGATCGAACATCAGCTCAGGTTTCAAAAGCTACCCGGGAAAGGGAGTCGAGATTCATGTAAGGGATTCAAACGAGTCGGCGGTTGTCCGCATCGGCAGGCTTGAGTTTGCAGCGGAACTAGCTTCGGAAAAAGTGAAAAAGTCGGCGGCAGAGAGAGTGTACTCAAGGGCGGAGGAAATCGCTGCGACGGTGCTCTTTGTTTCACGCGGCACGGATGTCCTCGGTGCCATTCTTGTCGGCGACTACCTGAGGGAAGGTACTCTGGAATCGATAAAAGCCATAAAGAAACTGGGTCTGAATGTCATGCTGTTGACCGGTGACGGAGAGGCTTCTGCAAAACATATTTCGTCGCTGATCGGGATCGACAAGTATTTCGCGAACATCCTGCCTGACGGGAAGTACAGGACGATCAGAGAGCTTCAGGAATCGGGTGAGCTGGTGGCGTTTGTCGGCGACGGCATAAACGACGCGCCGGCGTTGGCTCAGGCCGACCTCGGCATCGCTATGGCAACGGGGACCGACATAGCGCTGGAAGCGGCAGATATAACCCTCGTCAGAAACGATCTGAGACTTGTACCCGTGTCTATCAGCCTTTCAAAGCGTACACTAAGAGTGATAAAGGAAAACCTATTCTGGGCATTCTTTTACAATGTCATCCTGATA